>JAPLEC010000406.1 GCA_026391515.1 Bacteroidia bacterium
ATTTGCAATAGTAAAATCAAACAGATCATCTTTAATTGTTTCACCGGCGAGATTAATTGTTATATGAACCGGCCGGAGCTTAATAAAATTTATCAAAGTAACAAATACGTACGTCCATTTTCCCCGGCTTCCGAGTTTGTCGAACGAATGAGCCACAAAGCTGTCGAGACCAACACCGGCGACATTAAGGCACAGAAGGTCATTTATTCCAATGACATCAATATTAAGACATTCAGACTTCTTGATGTCGGCAAGAAGAGATTGTATATTAGTCCTGAATCCAAGTTCTTTTGCAAAGCCATTCCCTGAGCCCATTGGCAGAACACCAAAAATTTTCTTTGTTCCGATAAGCTCAGATGCCACAGTACGTACAGTTCCATCTCCTCCGGCAGCGACAAATACATCATGTTTATCGAAAGATTGCTTGATGTGAGATCCGGAATCGTCGATACTTAATGACTTAAAGCATGATAATTCGTCTTTGCGGATCTGTAATTTCCTTGAAATAATCATACGTGCAGGAATAATCCCTGCATTCGGATTAAGAATGAAAAGAGGTATTTTTTCCTCTGAAGATTCCATAATAATTACCCTGATCCCAATAAATTAAGACTACGAAGTTTAAGAAATTATCTGATGAATTCAAATTAATAGTGACTAAAGTGAGTTAAAATGTGAAGTACTTAAAGTTGAAATAAAACAACTTTAGTCACTCCAAACTTTAGCTCACTCCAAACTCTTTTTGTAATTTAGCTTGCGATTTTAAAAAATAACCTGTATCCAATGTCAGAATCAAGATTTTATCATTTCTCTTCAACAGGCCTCTTCTACGGAGTTAAATCGGTGGAAGATGCAATCGAATCATCGCGCGAGGGTGGATTTATATGGCTGAATTTTTATAATCCATCCATTCAGGAGCTTCATTCTCTGGTTGAAACTTTAGAGGTTCATCCTCTCTCCGTTGAAGACTGTCTCGACAGCAGCCAGGTGCCCAAAATTGAGCATTTTCCAAACAATACCTTCATTATCTTTAATGCTTTAAGCTATAAGGAGAAGCAATTATTCATCGATGAAGTGGATCTTTTTGTAGGAAAAAATTTTCTTGTAACTGTCAGCGGAATTAATTCTGAAGGAAGAAAACCCCTGAATGATATTGTAAAGATTATTGAAAATGATCCGAGTCTTGCAAAAGCAGGGCCTGCTTTTTTAATGCATATTGTACTCGATTATGTTGTCGATGAAAAGCTTCAGGCATTTGAGTCACTCGAAGATGAATTGGAAGAAGCAGAAGATGAGGTGCTTAACAATCCTGGCGGATTTAAGCCAATGGAATTGATGAGATTAAAGAAATATCTGGTAAACCTGCGGAAAAGTCTTTTTCATGAGCGTGAAATACTTGTCAAAATATGCAGGATGGATTGTCCGTTCGTCCCGGAAAAAGCAATTTTGCACTTTCGCGATATTTACGATCACCTGGCAAAATTCTTCGAACTGACGGAGACAGACCGTGAAATTGTCACCAGCCTTATGGAATTATATACTTCGCTTTTAAATAACCAGATGACAAAAGTATCGAACCAGACAAACGATTCTGTCAGGCGGCTGACCCTTATTGCAACAATCTTCATGCCCCTTACTCTGATAGCCAGTATTGGAGGTATGTCGGAATGGTCCATGATGACTGGTCCATCAAACTGGAAAGTTTCCTATCCCTTCTTCATAATTGGGATGATTATTATTGCAGCAGTGAATTATTTTTTAATCAGATTGTTAGAAAAAAGAAGCAAAGAAAGAACCGAAAAATGAACCTGCATAAAAAATTAACTCTTGTTTTTACTGAATCTTTCTTTAATTGCGATAGCCTGAGAATCTGTAATCTTAGATGTTTTTTTCAGCACTTCGATAAATGCTGCGACCTCTTCTTCTGCAGCGGGACAACCCATATTCTGACCGGGTTTATCAAGTCCGTCTCCCGCAGTCCTTATTTTAGAATCTGCAAGCAGCACTCCTTTTTTATTAAAGATCAGGAAAAAAGGTATTCCTGAATTTCCCCCTGAATATTTATTGAACATTTCCGTGGCACCGGGATTCTCAAGATTCTTTTTATCATTTGATTCAAGAACAGCGAGATGTACAAAAATGAAACTTTTATCAAAATAATCTTTGCAGGAAGGATCATTTATTGAAGCGTCAAGCTTTTTACACCATACGCACCACGATGCATGAAAAATAACAAATACGTTTTTCTTTTCTTTTGCAGCCTGCTTATATGCTTTATTCAACAGTACTTGGGCAGAATCCGGCTGAGTTTGTGATAACACAACACCGCACATAAGAATAAATACAGAAGCAAGGATTATTTTTATTTTCATTTCAGATTGTATTTAAGGATGAATAAATGGTTGTTCCCAATTGCTATTCAATCTTTAGAATTTTGACTGATACCTAAATCAAATGAGGTGAGATATTTATCACCGAATGCTTTTATTGCATAAGCAAAAAAGAATCCGGATAGAATATCAATACTATAGTGACTATGAGCAAATATAAGAGTAATAATTATTACAGCCAGGCAAAAAGAAAGTATGTATTTATATACTTTATCATTGACCAGCAGAAGCAGGAGAAATGAATCTCCGACATGTCCTGACGGATAAACTCCAAGTTCGTATAATGAAAAACCGTTAAACAAAGGATCTGATCCCGGGAACTCGGGTGGATTTCCAAAAGGTGTCAGAACGATAAATATTCCCCTGATAATGTAAAAGATACCGCAAAGCAATAATATGTACGGCAGCCTGTTTATTTCTTTTTTGTGAACTAAATAAATCACTACAACAGCGAGAACCACCAGGCTAAAAAGATCATAAATAAGCGAGACGTCTATTACAGGAACATTATCGAGAATCAGATCAGACAGCATTGGGAGGGTTTTCCCTTCACTCATGGAGTGATGAAGATAAGTCTGGGAAGCAAAGTTGAGACAGGCACCAAAAATAAGAGAAACAAGACCGATATAAAAATATTTGCTTTTCAATACCGGTAATAAATAAGTAACAGCTTCAGAAATGAAAGAACCAACTTTGCGTTTTTCAGTCTTAATTTGATCCATCTGTTCTTTCAATAAAATAATAGTTTACCCTTCAAAAAGATTTTCTTACCTAAAATGCCCCGCAAATATAAGCCTTTTACTCAAATAGTTTCAATCTGATTTTCAGGTAGTGACATCTCCTGGTAAATTTTAAGTATTTCATCTTTAAATTCTTCAGGAGCATCAAGACGGCCCCATGCTGATTCTGTTTGCCACAGGCCATCATAAGCAGAATCGTGAAAGGAGCGAATCATATGAGGAATATCTTTTTCAATAAGTATCTCGTCAAGAAGCCTGGCCTCTATTTCATTGGTAAGAATAAGAATTTTAACGGATTGCGACATGATTTTGATGACAATAGGTTAATGGACAGAAATTATAAAGTGACACAATTGTTCAGAAGAACATCCATAAGAAAGCCGGAACATTCTCCCCTGACAGTTATCTGTTTACCGGAAGTAAATTTTGCAGGATCAGTTTCCGGCGGGAATGTGCAGATGACCGTTGAAAGATCACTTCCGGTTTTTAACACAATACTCAGAACGTTATTCTCACCTGTCTTAACCGACTCTATTGTGCCTGTTACCTCAAGAACCTTATTAACATAAGTTGAAGCTGCGGAAGTCTCATTTTCCTCGAATGCTTTTTGAAGATCAACAGCTGAAATTATAAAATCCGGTTTGACCTTCTGCAAATCTTTATGCTGCATATTAAATAAATAGAGAGCAATCAGAATGCCTGAAAGGGCCAGAAAAAACACAACAAAAAGAGAAATTTTTACAGAAGGTTTCATGGGTTCAAAATCATGGATTAAATTTTATCATAATGGGAAACTATGAACAAAAATACCATAAAAAAATCACCTGCTCCGTTTCCCAGTTATTTGTTTTCTACTGGCAGATACTTCATCGTAACTGTGACCTCAAGATTTTTCGCAATATTATCCCTGACAACACCAGGTATATTTATTTTATAATCTTCCGGGACTATGTTAAATTTTGAATTTGCATTAATCCCTCCTGAAATGACTTCAATATTTCCTTTTACAGTTACTTTATTTGTCACATTGTGAATATTCAGATCCCCTTCGACAGTAACATCATAATTCCCCGATTTCGAAAAATCAATTGAAGCAAGATTCATGATTTTCCCTTTGAAAGTAGATTTTGGAAATTTTTCAGATTCCATATAATTTTCATTGAAATGTTCTTCCATCAGAGCTTTTTCAAAATGAAATGATTTAATCAACACCTGGAAGACAAACTCTCCGGTTGAGGTATCCAATATGCTGGCTACCTGGTTATTATCACCTTTAATATCCTCACCTGCAGTGTGTGAATAAAATCCGATGTAACCATTCCTGGTCATGTATTTCTGGGCATTTGATGCAAAAAACAGAAATGAGAATGCGATAAGAATTATAGTCCGTTTCATTTTAACAATTGTTTCTTATATAACAAATAAGCAACATTAAGGTTTGGAAGCTTTTGGTTTTTTAATTGTGAAAACTCTCGATATATTAAATCCAAAATGAATATCTCCTTTCAACCAGCTTCCTGTTGTTTCACCTATAAAGCCTTTTTCGATCGTTCCAACAGAATTTGTGAAGAGCAGCTGAAAAACATGACCACCTGTTTCAATATCAAAACCCACGGATAAAGGGTTATATACTTTTGTACTCATGTATTTCTTAGGATTTATCATGTAAAAGTATTCCACATTAAAACTTATCCTTTTTGTAAGTTTCATTCTTCCGCCTGCCCCGATCACATATAAATCATTGGGATCTAATTCAGTAGCTACAAGATTTCGATGTACGAATGTTGGAGTAAGTTGAAGAGAGAATGTCTGGTTCATTTTTCTTGCAACCAATACCTGGTAAACATATGAAAGTCTTGATGAGAAATAGTTTGTTCTGCTTGTATCTGCCGCCCATTTTAATGTTGTCACAGCAGCAGAAGAGAGCACCGAAAGAGAAACAGGCATCGTTTTTGCTCCCGAGGATTGTCTTAATATTGAAAATTTAGCAAATCCGTCATAGGTTTTTTCATAGTTTCCTCTGCCTATCCCGATCATCAGCCATTTAAAAATACCGAATTCAAGCCCAAAATGAATATTTGAAAACTGGTCGAGGCCGAAGTAGTTATATATTCCGGAATTAATTGTACCGAATCTGTGCGAAATTCTGACATCAAGTTGTTCTGGAGACATTCTTTCAATTGAATGGCCGTTCATTATCCTTGTTGACTTAAACGTTGCAGTAGTATAATTAATTTCGGGAGGAATGCTGTCATTAAGCATATTCAGCAGATCATCCTGGGCAAAAACACCGCTCGATATCAACAGGGAAAAAAGTGAAACAGAGGTAAAATATCTGATTAGTCTCATGTCAGTTATTTAAAAATGTTTTAGTTATTCAATGCCCCGTTTTTAACCCAGATATCAAATTGAGTTATTGAGCATGTTTTCAATTTAGCTCCGTTTTTAGGCATCGGTGAATATGAGCCGGTATGGTTAATTGATCCTGAGATTGCCGTTTTCCTTGACTGAACATCAGCATAATTCTCAAGACGGATATTATTGCCAGCAGTAGGAGCCATAGCATTTGAATGACAGGAAAGGCAATTATTCGCCAGGATAGGAGCTATTGTCCCGCTGTATGTGACATTTGTTGTATCGCATGAAGAACTCAGCTGAGGATAAAGCGCCTCTTCATTATCATAATAGCACGACGCACTTAAAATTATGATTGTAACAAATGTTACAAATGACAGAAACTTCCGTTTCATATTGGTATTGCTAATTATTTGAATATCCATTATTTACCCAGATTTCAAACTGCCTGATCCTGCAAGTAGAAAATGAACCTCCGGAAGGCATTTTTGGAACGCCATTTCCTTTAAGGGAATTAATCAATGATCCGTTACCAGCGATCACAGCAACTTGTGTATAGTTTGTAAGAGGAATGCTTCCGGCAGGGGAATTCCCGCTATGACAGCCCATGCATGAAGTTTGCATTACAGGCCATATGGTACCGGAAAAAGTTATGGGACTTACAGTATCGCAAGTCTCTCCGCAGTACTGATCCAATGCGCCATAACTTATCCAGGCAGCAATAGAATCAATTTCAGCCGATGTAAGCTGAGTTTTCCCGGCAGGAGGCATTTTTTCTTCTCCGCTTGTAATCACTTTATACAACTTACTCCCTGACGGATTTCCGGGAACAACGGCATGACTTATAGAAACATAATTATTCAAAATCAGCCCTGATTCACCGGTTCCGTTGTGACACCCGGTAATAGCACAATTATTCTGAAAAACAGGCAGCACATCTTTTTCAAAACATATCA
>JAPLEC010000187.1 GCA_026391515.1 Bacteroidia bacterium
TTAAGTTTCCTGTTCAATTTACTGACCGGTCACTTTGACCTGTGTTCCTGGAATCCTTGAATAATAGTTTTCAGTGTACATGGCTTCGCACCAGACTGACGGCTGGAAGAAATCGCCTTTGTAAGCAGCATTCAGAATAAGAACAAATGTTTTTGTTTCTCCCTGACCAAGACCGAAATATGTATTTACACGATCATCTCTGAAATCACGGTAATCATAAGTGCTCTCCTTGATACCCCAGTTTGCTTCAAAGAGGCGGGTATTCTGAATCTCCCATCCCGATGGTACCATTTCAGTTAAGGCAATATTCTCAACTCCCGAAAAAGAGTTATTTGAAACTTTCACAACCATCATGAAATCAGTACCTTGTACAAGATTTTTCTGATCAACCGGATTGAGATCCATATTCACATAATCGACCTTCATAGTCAGTCCCTTTTCTGCTTTTGTTGCATCAGAAAGAAGCGGAATCCCTTTTCTTATCAGGTTCACATAGACAGGGTTTTCAGCACTGTTTTCGACAATAAGTGAATTACCTTCGTTTTTAATTTTCAGATCTTTTTTCCAGAGCTGTTTTCCGCTGATAGTCTGATCGGTTTTTTCTCCGTTAAAAGTAATTCTGACTTTTGCAGGACTGTTTTTATCGCCTGGCATCATTTCAACATATTTCATGTATGAGAAAAGTCCCCATGCCAGCGATTGTGTGCTGTACCATGTATCCTTGCTGAGGTTGTCACAAATTTCTTTCAGGAGAGAAAAAGCCTGCTCCTGGTTTTTAAGAATTGTCAGTGTGTATAAGATTATAGCCTTATCGCGAACCTGACTTCCATAGTAATAATAATAATATTCCTGCTCAGTCTCTGTGGTCCTGACATCAAGCAGATCTCCTGCAACTTCCGGTCTGCCTGTTGTTGCAAATGCAGCAGCAAGGAACCAGCGTGAAAGCTGTGGGATCTCTTTAGTCTCCCTCAACCTGTTCATTGCTCCTTTTTCAGGCTGCCCGGCAAGTGCAAGCGTAAAGAGCCGGTATGCCTGGTCATTTGCTGTGTACTTATATCTGTTATCAAAACGCCACTCCTGTACTGACTTTTTCTGATAACTGATCCATTTTTGCTTGAATCCTGAAGGAATATTATAACCAAGCCGTTCAGCTTCAAGCATAAAATGTCCGGCATAAGAAGTTACCCAATTATCAGGCTGATATGAGCCCGGCCACAAAGCTATTCCTCCATTAACCATCTGCCTTGAGATCAGCTTGTTAATAGCTTCCTTTATGTTTTCAGCAGATCTTTTTGCAACATCAGCATTATTTTCAGTAAGATCTTTTAACCACAACTGGGGAAAAGCTGCAGAAGTTATCTGTTCAGAACAGCCGTGCGGATAATCAAGAAGATAATCGAGCCTTTTTTCAAGATTTACTGATGGCAGCGCTGATACTTCAATAAGAGCAGAATTTGAACCTTCAATACCAAATGGCTTAAATGATGATTCCCATTTTTCACCGGGCTTAAGCACTTTAAGTTCTGCACGAGTCTCCGGAGGATTGGGAGTCCTTATTTCAATTTCCATTTCATAAACAGCCGTTTCGCCATTACTTGAAGCGGTGACTTTAATTTTACCTACTCCGGTTTTATCACCCGCCGTAAAGGTAAATTCACTATCTTTTTCTCCAACACCTGATGCCGAGATGGTTTTTATGTTTTCTTCAAAGCGGATAAGATTGTTCCCATCTGCCTTGAGAGTTACCTCTCTGATGTTATCTTTCTGAATGAAAAGAGTAACAGGAAGAGCAGCTTTTTCTCCCGGGCTGATCACCCTGGGGGCAGTAACAAGAACCATCAGCGGATCTTTCACAAGCACCGATTTATCTATAGATCCGAAAGCCCTCTCATTACCGGCTATTACCATTGCCTTTACAGAACCTGTATATTGAGGAAGAGTTAATCGATGGGTATTTGTTTTTCCGGGAGACAGATTAAAAGGTCCGATGAATTTTACAACCGGAACAAATCTCTGAGCTTTATTTGCTGTTTTGTCGATAACTGCTTCATCGCCTCCGATTGCAAATATTCTTTCAAGTGTTCCGCCAAAAGCTCCAAGGACAAGATCATAAAGATCCCATGTCTGAACACCAAGCGCCTCGCGGGCATAAAAATAGTTCCACGGATCGGGAGTTTTGAATCCTGTTATATCGAGCAAACCTTCATCGACAACAGCGACTGTATAAGTCATTGCTTTACGGTTTGCTTCGCTGACTTTTATTTCAAATGGTGTTTGTGATCGTATTTCATCAGCAACATCAACTTGTGGTGAAAGACGTGTTCCTGGATCTTCGACCATAACAGGGATAACACCATAAAGTCTTACAGGCATGTCGTTAACTGTCTGGCTATGAGGCTGGATGACAGAAACATAAGCATAGACATTAGGCGCCATTTCGGGCTTAGCCTTGAATCGAACTTCAGTATTTCCTTTTTGTGTCGGGACACGAATCTCGTCAAGTACAGCTGTGGCATTTTCAAGAGTAACTATCGCTCTTGCATTTTCAGGAGAAGGGAATGAAAGCTTTATTTCATCTCCTGGTATATATTTCTCCTTATCTGTATTAATAGCCAAAAGAGTTGCTCCTTCCGCATTGCCTTTTGCCCCATATTCCCATGGCCAGTCTACAAGCAGCATTTTACCGGTTGCATGACCAGCAGGTGTTGTGGCCCTCACAAGATAACGGCCCCAGTCATTCTTATTTATATTGAAGGTGAAGCTGCCTTCACCACCTGAGGTTGTGATTTTCTGTCTGATTACAGGTTTATAGATCTGGTTGGAGATATAATATGCCAGGTTCTCCTGGTCGGATTCCCA
>JAPLEC010000347.1 GCA_026391515.1 Bacteroidia bacterium
AACATGGTTTCAAGAATGGAAAAATTCAAATTTACATGGGTATATCTTTATGACAAAGACCAGTCAATAGCAAGAGCATATGGAGCATTAAGGACGCCTCATTTTTACGTCTTCAATGAAAACAGGGAACTTGTTTATACCGGAAGAGGCGTCGACAATCCTCGTGATACATCAAGAATGACGGTTAATAATCTTGATATTGCACTTGATGAACTTACAAGTGGTAAGAAAATATCGACTCCTCTGACAAATCCGATTGGCTGCAATATTAAATGGGAGGGGAAAGATGCACACTGGATGCCGCCTGAAGCATGTGATCTGGTTTGAAATAAGTTATTATTATTCAGAGGTTTATTTCTTCCTGAAAAATATTCCATCCTTCAACTATCAATTTAAATCCATCGTGATTAACGGGGAAGTTACTTAATATAAGATCAAGCTCAACCTTTTTTTCATCTCCGGGCAATAAGGTGAAATAGTTATCAGTGAAAAAAACAGGCAAAACAAGCTTATTTTCTGAATCCGTTATTTTTAAACGGATAAAAAAAGCCGTTTCATTATTTGGATTGGAGATTGTAAAAGAAAAATGGTTATCATCAATTTTGCTGACGGTACTCTTTATATTAATCTTTTGAAGCTCATTTAGTTTCTCATAAGAATGTTGTTTATTGGAAAGCCAATACAGGTTCTCATCCAGTACTTTGTTTTGATCTGTTAATTGCAGCTTAAGAAAGAAGACCTCATTACTGTTTTCAGGCAAATCAATTTTACTCAGTAAAACAACTTCCTGGACTTTCAGATCAACCTGATTTTTCTTTTCTAAAAGCAGCCGGCCATGCATATCATATAATAAAATATTTGCTGCAATTTTATTTAATGTCACGGCGGTCTGGTTTAAAACACATATCACAGAATCATTCAGATTAAGCTGAATATGAACAGGTGCGGCACCATGTTTATATCCAAAATAACCACCGGTATAATCGAGAAAATAATCATAAAAAAATCCTCGCAGGGCAGTCCAGGGGTTCTGATTTTTCCATACCAGCATTCCCGAGTACCAATCCCACATTTTATAATTAAATCCTTCCTGAAGCGCACGGTATTGTTCATAGCTCACAATCTGGGCCTTAAGACAAAAATCACCGATGTCTTTTACTTTTCCGTAACGATCTGGAAAGTCATTCAACGGCAGGTATTTATGATATGTCCACGATTTGCTGACCCTCGAAAATTGAGGCGGAAACATTTCATCTGAAGGAATAATTCTTTTAAGTCCTTCAATATTCGGAATTCCGATTGAACCTGTTTCAGGATTAAAAGGGAATGATCTTTCAATAAAAATTTTTTCCGGCTCCCTGATGCCATAAGGTCCATCGCCGACACCACCAATAGAGTTTGTCATAAGCTTTGAAGAAGTTGACATTTCCAGAAAAAACCTTCCGGGATCGTAACGAGGAAAAATATTTTCTTCCAGCGCTTTAAGAATATCCGGAGAGGGCAGAGTCTCATTTCCACCGCACCACAGATAAAGACTGGGATGATTTCGCAGCATTTTAATCTGATCAATGGCAGTTTCAAGGAAAAGTTCATGATCGTCGGGGTAAGCTTTGCGCCTCGCCTGCAGCTCTTTTTTAGTTGGATCATTCCACTCGCCGTTGCAATCGCCTGAAACCCAGAGATCCTGCCATACCAGAATGCCATATTTATCACATGCATCGTAAAATTCAGGACGCTCAGGCAGGCCTCCTCCCCACACCCTGATCATGTTCATATTCATTTCGGCATGCATTCTTATTTCAGCTTCATACCGTTCTTCTGAAAGCCGAAGCAGTGCATCTGAGGCAATCCAGTTACCGCCTTTTATAAATATTTTTTGGTTATTTACAGTAAATACCCGGGCTTTAATTTTCTCATCAAAATAGTTGCCGGTCTGCCTGATACCAAAAGGAACCATTTCTGAATCTAATTGTTTTCCATCAGAAGAAAAAAGCTCGATTTTCATGTTATACAAAGGATGATCGCCCATTCCATTGGGCCACCATAAGCGGGGATTATCTACTTTAATTTCAGGAAGAGCAACAACTTTTTCTTCACCTGGATCGAGACCGACATTTAATGTCTCTTTGTACCCTTCGAATTCAATCTTCAGAGTTCCCCGGACCTGTTGAGGCGATACGTTTCTCAACTCGGCTGATATTTTAACATAAGCGGGTTGCTGTTTTTCACCAGGAACTCTTATTCCCGGAACACGGGTTTCGACAAATGGATTTTTAATATCAACAGATCCTGTAATCTCAATGTTTACCTGGTCCCAGATGCCTGTGTTTCTGTCGCGAATGGGACAAATCCAATCCCATCCTGCTGTACATTGCATTGTAATATTACGGCCGATCATTCCATCGCCACCCTGACCGCCATTCGGATTTCCGACAGGATCGGGCGGCGCTACAAGTACGGCCAGCCTGTTTGATTTTCCTTTATTCAGAAAGGAGGTTATCAGGTATTTTTCCCTGAGGTACATACCCTGATGAGTTTTGGTATTTACCCGTTTGCCATTTAGAAACACATC
>JAPLEC010000075.1 GCA_026391515.1 Bacteroidia bacterium
GCAGCTTCCAACCTGATATGAATGGATATCTCAATGATCTTGCCACAGCTAATCATATTGGTCTTATTTTATCATTTATCTATTGTTACAGAGGAAATACAAAGTATTTATCCCAGGATTACCAGGGAGCAACTGACGACTGTGCTAAAGCTATTGAACATAATCATGAATGTGTTTTTGCTTACCTGATCAGAGGAAATATTAAGAGTAAACTACAAAACTATAGTGAAGCAATTGCTGACTATACTGAAGTTATAAATCTTGACACATCATTTGAAAAAATAGAAACTTATTATGAAAGAAAAAAGAGGGGATATATCGTCGACTTCAATTATGTTCAACCAATTGAGCTTGAGAATCCATATGCCGAAGCTTTTTATAAAAGAGGGTTGGCAAAAATTATGTCAGGCGGGAAAGACAGCGGATGTTTGGATTTAAATAAAGCTAAAGAGTTTGGATTTGCTGAAGCTTCTGCAGCAATAAAGAAATACTGCCGTTAATCTAAATCCTGAATCTTCTTAATGCTGAATATTTCTTTAACCCATTTAGAATTATTTTTTAGCTATTTCACGGTATAAAAAGTTACATTCATTTGCATCTAAATGAATATCTTTTAATCACTTTTAAATGAATACAAATAAGGGACGAAGCGGGGATATTTTATTGCAGGATCTTGATGACTCCAAAGATTATTTGCAAATTGAGTGAGTTTGTTCTAAATTGCTCATAGATAACTGATAATCATTAAAATAAATGGAAAAATCAGCCATCATTGTAAGAATTTTACTTTTGGCAACTGCTTTATCATTAGCCAATGCAAGCTTTGGCCAATCAGCATATGAATATTTTGTCAAAGGAAGTTCGAAGAACGGTATGGGAGATTACAAAGGAGCAATTGATGACTATACAAAGGCTATTGAGCTTGATCCAAAAATTGAATTTTTTTATAATTACAGAGGGAATACATATGACAGCCTTAAAAAATCTGATGAAGCATTTGCTGACTATGCTAAAGCTATTGAACTTAATCCTAAGTATGTAGATCCTTATATTAACAGAGGAATATTAAAGTATAAAGTCAAAGATTACCATGGAGCAATCGCAGACTTTAATAAAACAATTGAGATTTTTCCTGAAATTAAGAATTATTCACTTTATTACTATAGAGGTTTGGCAAAGTACAAACTCCAGAATTACGGTGGAGCTATTGCCGACTTTACCAGAGCTAGTGAGATTCGTCCTAAGATAAAAGAACCATATTATTATAAGGAACTGGCAATAATCGAAATGGGAGACACCACAGACGCAATTGAATACTATTCAAAGGCTATTAAGCTTGATCCTGAGAATGTACTCTTATATAATTACAGAGGAAATACATATGACAGTCTCCATTACAGCGATAATGCAATTGCCGACTATACTAAAGCCATTGAACTTAATCCTCACTGGGAAAAACCTTATTATAGCAGAGGAATATTAAAGTACAAACTTCAGGACTACAGTGGAGCAATTGCCGACTTTACTAAAACTATTGAGATTACTTATGCTAAAAATGCTTATTTCCCTTATTATTACAGAGGATTAGCTAAGTACAATCTCCAGGACTACAGAGGAGCAATTGAAGACTTTATAAAAGCTATTGATATTGATCCTTACCTGGAAAAAAAGGCTTATTATTACAGAGATTTAGCAAAAACTGAATTTGATAAGAACCGGGTCGGTTCTCTCACCAATGCTTTCATAGATTCCAGGGATGGTCATGTTTATAAACTGGTCAAATTCGATGATCAAACGTGGATGGCTGAGAACCTTGCTTATTTGCCCAGTATAAGTCCGGGTTCTAAAAGTAGCAAAACGTATGAAGACTATTATGTTTATGGTTACAATGGTTATGAAGTCTCAAAGCCAAAAAATGAAACGAATAATGACACTTAAGGTGTTCTTTATAACTGGGAAGCTGCTAACTCAGCTTGTCCTGCCGGGTGGCATTTGCCAGATAAATCAGAATGGTTGACATTAGATCGTTTTTTAGGTGATTCTCTCGGAGGCAAATTGGGGAAAAAAGGATACGATTATTATTATATAATTAAAGGATTAAAAAATAAAAGCGGATTCATGGCTGTTCAGGGTGGTTGTCGAAAACTTGCAGGAAACTTCCGCTACCTTGACAAACGTGCCTATTTCTGGTCGGCTTCCGAGTACGCTGCTATGATAGATTTGGGCAGTCTTATGCACTTATCATACTTCACTGTACTCCGGACCTTTATCTCACAGAATCGTGGATTTTCGGTCCGCTGCCTTCGGAATGAAGCTAACGTTCCGGCAGCGGATTCTTTATGAAATGAAAAATTCAATATTTTTAGTTATCTATGTTAAAGGCAGTTTTTTATGGAAAATGATAAAAAATCTCAGACTGACAAAGGCGGCCGTTCGTCTTTCGGGTGCTTTGGAATCGCTCTGGTGATAATGATTGCTTTATGGGCATTGTTATCCCCATATCTCACTGCATCTTTAGGGGCTTTAATTCCCCTGACTGTCATTTTCTTCTTATTTTTCATTGTCCCTTTCTTATCCGCGAAAAAACAAACGCCTTCTTTTACCGGAACTCCCAAGTCAGCCGAAGATTATATTTCTAGAGGAATAGACAAGTACACTATTGATGACCATGGAGCCATTGAAGATTTTACAAAAGCTATTGAACTTGACGCTGGTTCAAGCGATGCATATTATTCCAGAGCATTGGCAAAAGCGTCTTCCGGGGACTTAAATGGAGCACTTGCTGACTTAAATAAAGCTATTGAACTTAATCCTGAATATCAGGAAGCTTATTTAGAAAGAGGGGAACTCAAGAATGAGCTCCGGGAATTTATGGATGCGATTGCCGATTTTACAAAAGCTATTGAACTT
>JAPLEC010000115.1 GCA_026391515.1 Bacteroidia bacterium
TCTCCAATAGATATTTCTTTAAATTCAGCCGCAATTGGTGGAGCAGTGTCTTTTGACGGAAACTCGAAAATAACCAGTCGCGGTATTTGTTATAGCTTAAACTTAAATCCTACAATTACCGACAATAAAAAATTAACTGATGGTGAACTTGGAGTCTTTGCAGTCAATTTATCGGGATTAGCCCCTAATACCAATTACTATGCAAGGGCGTTTGCCACAAATGCTGCTGGACCTGGTTACGGTAATAATGTGCCATTTACTACTTATGCTGTTTTTGACAGGGATGGCAATTTTTATCATGGTGTACTCATAGTAACACAATTATGGATGAAAGAAAACCTGAAAACTACCAAATATAATGATGCTACAGCTATTCCTATAATAACAGACAATACAACATGGTCCAACCTGACAACCCCTGGTTATTGCTGGTACAACAATGATGTTGGTTTTAAAGATACTTACGGTGCATTATATAACTGGTATGCAGTAAGCACAGGCAAGCTTTGCCCCGCCGGCTGGCATGTGCCGACAGATGTCGAATGGACAACACTTACAACCTATTTGGGAGGCCAAAGTGTAGCTGGCGGCAAATTGAAAGAAGCAGGTACAGCTCATTGGACCAGCCCCAACACTGGGGCTACCAATGAAGCAGGTTTTACAGCTCTTGCTGGGGGCGACCGTAGCTTCAATGGTACGTTCGGCTTCCTTGGAAACTACGGTATCTGGTGGTCGGCTACAGAGTACATTGCGATAGGTGCATGGGGCCGTTGCTTGGAAAACAGTAGTGGCAGTATGCTCAACCCCAACTACGATAAAAAGTATGGTTTTTCTATTCGTTGTTTGAAGGACAATTAGGCTATTTGATTATTTGGAGTACAAAGATTTTTATATAAGAGAATCCGCAATACATAGCGTCAATTATACAATCTTATATTCTTTTAATCTATTTGTATCTAATCTTCAATAACTTACTTATAATCAGTTAGAATTGTTTTCTGTATCGGAAATAATAACTGGTAATTAATTCCTGATTAGTTCAATAATTATTTAGCATTAGTGAGTATCAGGATGAAGGTTTACTGGCAATATTTCTTTATTGCATCTAAAGCTTCTTCAAATCCTAGTTCGTAGGCTTTCCTTAAATCTGAGCATCCGCTTTCCTTTTTACCTGATTCAATTTTTGACATTCCTCTGTAGTAATATGGCTCAGCATAATTAGGATCAAGCTTAATAGCTCTGTTATAGTCTGAGATAGCTCTGCTAAAGATTTTTAAATTCTGTTTAGCCTTTCCTCTGTTAAAATAAGCTTCTTCATTCCGGTGATTAGTAAAAATTACCTTATCAAAATCCAGGATAGCTCCCCTGTAATCCTTTAGCCTTATCTTTATTTCACCTCTTAGATTATAAGTATAACTATCATTTTGATCAAGAAGTGCAATAGCCTTTTCAAAATCGGCATTAGCTTCAACAGAGTCTTGCAGTGCGCTTTTTATTATCCCGGTGAAGTAATAAGCTGTTGCATTCTCCGGAAATAATTCAATGGCTTTGTTACAGTCAGAAATTGCACCTATCGAGTCATGAATAGCACTTTTTATTAATCCGCTGTGATAATAAAATTCAAGAAATTGCGGAGAATAAGCAATTGCTTTTGAGAGGACATCGATTGCTCCTTTATAATCCTGAAGTTTCTTTAGAGCTTCACTCAGGTAGATATAAATATATGCATTTGGAGCATTGTCCAGCTCCAGAACTTTTTTGAAGTCAGCAACGGCACCTTTTGGGTCATTGAGTTCTCTTCTTAAAATACCCCTGCCGGAATAAGCATAAATATTTTCAGGATCAAATTCAATAACTTTTGAATAGTCGGCAACTGCCCCGGCATCGTCATGAAGATCTTCCTTTACCCATGCTCTTCCTTCATAAGCTTTTCCAAATGAAGGATCGAGTTTAATAGCCATGCTGTAATCGGCAATTGCTTCTATTGGATTTTGATTTAGAACGCGTTTTGCCTGACCTCTCCAGAAATATGCTTTTGAATACTCAGGATCTAGCTTTATAGCTTTAGAAAAGAATTTGATAGCTTCACGGAAGTCATTGATGGAGTAAGATGAAGTACCTTCAGAAAAATAAAAATCTGCATCTTCAGAATCTTTGTAAGTCTTTACAGATTCAGGCATAATAGTTTTCGCTGTGTCAGTAATAATTCCATTATCAGCACCTTCATCAACCGGTTTCTGTCGAATACTTCCCTCCTCCCCTTGTTGTTTTACCTTATTCTCCTTTACTTTCAGGAAGATTCCGACACCTCCCATCGCCATTATAATGAGTATTAAAACTATCCATTTTATTGATCGTCGTTTCGAATAAGAAACATCATAATCAGGCTCGGTAAAGTCGGTAGTTGTCTTCCTTTTGTCATGGAAATCATCCTTTGCAGTTACAGTTTTATTTTGAGCATAAGCGACTTCATATTGTGGCCTGGTCATTTCAGAAACTGCTTTCTTTTTGTCCATGATCTCATCATTTGTGACCATGTCTTCGTCCTCAGAAATTGAATGCTCATGGGTAATTTCCCCGGCCTTTGCAAAGTCAGTTTGTGCAACTGCTTCATCGCGGAGTTTGTTTGCTGCTTCTTTTATCCTGGAATTAACTTCGTAATTTTTGGGATTAAGCTTAATAACTTCGTCATAGTCTGTAATTGCCCCATAGTAATCATGGAGTTCATATTTTAGAACACCTCTCCATAAATAAGCTTTCTGATATTCAGGATTAAGTTCAATAGCTTTATTTAAGTCAGCAAATGCTCCATTTAAGTCCCCGGAAGAATCTTTTGCCCATGCTCTGGAATAATATGCTTTGCTGGAACCAGGGCCAAGTTCAATAGCTTTTGTAAAATCTTCAATAGCTCCAGCGTCATCAAT
>JAPLEC010000121.1 GCA_026391515.1 Bacteroidia bacterium
AATCCATTGTGACGCTTAAATAAAAAATCCATTTTACCCATGACTGATAATCCTATTGTGCTGCTTCCTGAATGGGATTTATGATATAAATAATATGTGTCGTTCCACAAGGGCCAGGGTGCTTCAGGATCAGGATCATAATCCGGATTTGATTCAAATTCAGCCTTCCTGTAGTTTACAAAAGAAGGACCAATCTCAAATCCGAATCTGAGAGATTTTTGTTTGGTCAGGAATATTTTGAAAAAATCGATGCTAATGATATTAACATAATCTTTAGGAGAAAAAGAGCGATGGCCATCATCAAAATAGTCATCAGGAGTGTTGGGAGACTTAATCATATTTGCACTAAGCGTTATACTTCCCCCAATAAGGTTTGAGCTTATATAGGTACAATTCATATCCAGATTGAATCCAGGGAAACAGAAACCGATTCCTGATCCAAATTGTATCGCATGTTTCCTATTGAGCTTCTTTTGAATGCTGTCTATTCCCGGATTTATATTGAAATCTGGTTTTTCATTAATATTTCCAATCCCATATAGTGGTTTAACTGCAGTACATGAAGTCAAAATTAATGTTAGTAAAATAACTCTGATTTTATTACTTACAGTCAACTTTAGCATCTGTATTTGCTTTTAAGAGTAGTTAACTAAAATCTATGTTTTATTCTATTATATCAAAGTTACACCCCTGTTAAGCCAAAGTCAAATTTATTTTTAATCACTCTAAACGAAGAACCCTGAATGAATTCTGACAACA
Source organism: Bacteroidia bacterium (assembly GCA_026391515.1). Classification (GTDB taxonomy): domain Bacteria; phylum Bacteroidota; class Bacteroidia; order Bacteroidales; family VadinHA17; genus LD21. The sequence continues at coordinate 760 of JAPLEC010000121.1, forward strand.
AACTAGTGTTAAATAGATATTTTACTTGAGATAAACTGAAGTATTTTTGAGTAAATAATTGAACAAAATGTAGTTTGTCAATAAAAAACATCGTAACTTTACTAATGAAGCAAAAAAGTGGAAACCGAAAAACTAAAGAGTAGGTAGTATAAAAAACAATATCATGAAAAACCTGATGAGAATATTTACCGGAATTTTAGTCCTAAGCTTAATTTTAGTAAGCTGTAAGAAAGATAAGGATAAGGAGGATACTGTAAAAAACTATTTTATAGTCGATGGGACTAAATATGAGGTATCGTTTGGAACTTTAGAGAATTACGGAACAGATCCCGGATACTATGAAGGTTATAACCTCGATTTGTATTTAATTACTTCTGGAATTGATGTTGACGTAGATGGTGATTGGACTGGAACCGGGAAAGCTTTATATTTTGAAATGTATTCAACCAATGCTGCTTATTTAACAAGCGGTGAGTATACTTATGACTTAGTAAGCGATATTCCTCCAACATTTACATTCGATTTCTCTGATTATTGTTTAAACTGGACTACTGGATCTAATACGTGGGTTTATCTCGTTTCAGGTACCGTAACTGTTGCAAAAAGTGGCAGTACCTATACAATTGATCTTACAGGAGGAATTAATCAAAATGCTAAAACGGTTACTGCTCATTTTAGCGGGCCATTGCAATATATTGATTCTTCCAAAAAATCAGCTAAAACCAGACATTGATATTTATAACAATAAGTATAATTAAGTTAACGGGTGTCAGGTGAAACAGACACCCGTTTTTTGATTAGATTGCTTGTAGAAAAATTTTATAACCGAAATATACATGCCTGTTTTCATAATAAATGTTGAAAATATGGTATATTTCTAAGAATCCAGAAAGCTATAATTACAGATAAGATTAAATAAATTGCTTTCTTCCCAAAAAGAGTTTTTCGCCATTTTAAAATTCTTTCACCGGGATTCTTAATTAAATCGAAACTAAAACCAGTTAATAAATACGGAATGGAAATCACAAGAAGTGCATTTTCTTTGAATGCCTGAAAGAATTCAGCATTCAACAAATGATGTATTGCTCTCTGTGAACCACAACCAGGGCACTTAAACCCTGTTAATTCATGAAATGGACATTTTGGGAAATAATTGGATTTAGCAGGATCATTGATCCTATACAGAATTGCAAATAATGTTACTACAATTATTCCCAGGCTCCATTTTATTATTTTACTAACGAAACTTGCCAAGGTAGATAATTACACTTATAATTATATAAATGACGGCTATCGCAAGTCCTCCCCAAAAACCTATCGTCGTCCATTTTTTAGCATTTGCCGCCGCTTCATTTGACCCTTGAATATCACCGGATTGAAATTTTGATTCTACTTTTGCTGCATTTACGATTCCGGCAATACCAAAAGGCAAGCAACAAAATAATGTTACTAAGATTGATTCGACCAGCCATGTTTTTGGAGGTGTCTGATTACTTGTGGTTTCCATAAAAATAAGATTTAAATAAAGATTAATAACTGAACTTTCTGATATAATTATTTTCTTAAGAAATTTACAAATTATTCTGCAAATAACTTTCAATAAATAAATTTTTTGCTAAGAAAAATTATTTATAATTTAAGAACTGACTTTTTTCATCCGGGTATTATATAAAAAGAAGGAGGATATAATGTGTTTTTCAGCAGGAGCAAGTTTTGCAGGAGGTGCAGTGATCTCTGCAATAGGTATTGCGACAGTCAGAATAGCCCGTAAGCCATCACAAACACTGTTTGCAAGTGTCCCATTATTATTTGGTCTCCAGCAGTTTGCGGAAGGAGTTGTTTGGATTACACTGAGATCAGGAGGTCATGTCCAGCTTCAGTATGCAGCCGCTTATATATTTTTAATTATGGCTCTTGTCGTCTGGCCTGTAATGCTGCCCTTTTCCGTAATGATTATGGAAAAGTTGAAAAAAAAGAAAAAAATACTTATTGTATTTCTTATTATTGGAGCTCTGTTATCAGCATATTATGCATATTGTATGCTTTCTTATCCTGTAGCTCCCCAGATAAAAAGCCACCATATTGTGTATAAAGGCGATTTCCCGAAATCTCTTGTGACACCGGCATTTATCGTTTATTTAGTTACAACATTACCTCCACTTTTCATATCAAGTGTCAGAAAAACCTATATTATGGGTGTGCTCATTGCACTCTCATGCCTGGTCTCGGGAATATTTTTTAAAGAGACCCATACATCGGTCTGGTGTTTTTTCGCAGCGCTGATCAGCGGGGTGATTTACTGGATCATCAGCTTATCAACGAAAGAAAAGACAAATGGCAGGGAAGCATCCGCCTGAGTCAGATCTTAATAAATAGTTTATTCTTGTAGAGCCAGTAACAAAGATACCACAATACTGCCCAGACGACCAGACTGGTGATTATAGCCCCTATCATTTCTGCTCCCCACACCCACAAAAAAGGCAGTTCAATGAATGGACTTATTCTCTCACTGATGAAACGAGCTCCTCCAATTTCAAAAAACAGGTATATAAAAATGCTGTTCATCCCTACTATTATAAAAAATTTTGATCCCTTTGAGAATAACTTCTTTACATCAATCAGCCAGTAACAGAAGCAAAGTGCCAGGATTGTCCAGCCGCCGCTTGCAAACACAAATGAAACTGTTGCAATCTTTTTGATAATAGGAGTGATATTTAACAAGTCCAGTGAGTATCCGACAATTAAAGCAGATACAGCTGCAATAAGCATTATCTGAATTTTCTTTTTAGCAGGTTTATCGCTCATCAATAATTTTCCGCAAAGAACTCCCCACACTGTATGAGCCGTTGTAGAAACAAAATTTAATGTTGCCCATGGAGTCCTGTCCTTTACTCCTTCTAATTTTAAATTAACCCATGCTCCAAGATTTTCGTAATTTATTCCCCATGGATTATTAAAACCGTGAACAGGGAAAAAACGGTAGGCAAGATCTATCAGCAGGAGAATAATAAGAGTAAAAATCAACTGAAATTTGAAGCTTTTATTCATTATCAGGAATGCAACAATGTATGTTACAGATAATTGTGCCAGGACATTCTGAAGGTGGAAAACCAATTTTACGGGTTCTTTAGAATCAATATTAAAATCTATAAAGTATAAAGCCCATCCGAAGAATAATAATAAGAAAGACCGTTTAAATGCGTGAAGAGTAATTATTCTGTTGCTTTCGCCCTTTTTTTGCCTATTTGCAACAGCAAACGGAATGGCGACTCCGACTATGAACATGAAGAACGGCTGAATCAGATCCCAGAAATGCAATCCGTGCCAAACATGATGATGAAACTGGTTCCCAATGAAATGAACGGCACTGTTGTTGATATGCATAAGATGCGCATAAAGCTGTGTCGATTCACCTGCCAGAAGAAACATAGTAAACCCGCGAAAAAAATCTACTGATGTCACCCTGCCCGGAGCCTGAGAACTTATAGGTTTTAAATATGTGTTCATGACTGTCTGAAAAAAATATTTCAATATTACATGACCTGCACGACCTGCAGGACTTGCACAACATGCAGGACATTCCTTAATCAGATGCCGCTAAAGTCTATTTTATCAAGCATTAACGATGAAATAAGATTCGAACAACCTTCAATTTAATAAATTAATTTGACTTATAAATGTCGGGGAATAAAATGAGAAATCAAAAAAGAAAAAAGTGATTTGAAAAAGCTGATTACAACCCAATTACTTTGCTTCGTCTTTCCAGCAAGATCGTATCTCTCCATTTTCCTTTATGACGTGCAATTTTTTTTCGAGTGCCGACAACCCTGAAGCCATATTTTTTATGAAGCTTCAGCGTTACTCCATTTTCAGGGAAAACCACAGAACATAATGTCCAGATGCCATGCTCTTCAGATGAATTAATAATTTGTTCCAGAAGCTTTGAACCAATACCTCTTCCCTGAGAATCAGGATCGACATATACACTGATCTCTGCGACACCTTCATAAACCCTTCTGGCTGAAACCGGGGACAATGCTATCCACCCGAGAATCTTCTCATTTTTGGTATAGACAAATCTCGAATGCTTTAAATGTTTTGAATCCCAGTCGTTCCAGGAGGGAAGTTCTGTTTCAAATGTAGCATTCCCGGAATCTATTCCCTTCCTGTAAATCTCAAGAATCCGTTTATTATCGTCCTGAATGATTTCCCGGATCATATAATTATTTGCGTTAAAATCTGATTTTGATATTTCCGAAAAGCTCTCTTGATGGTCCGGGATGGTACGAATTGCCATCAGGATCAGGTTCGGTAAATGCCATATATAGTGTCCCGAAAATATTACGGACAGAAAAGCTGAACTCTCCTTTTATCTTTTTTATTTTCCAT
>JAPLEC010000326.1 GCA_026391515.1 Bacteroidia bacterium
TAAGATTACTATAAAAACAGTAACTGTTTTTTATCAGGATTTATGAACGTTTTCATAATTTATTTTGATTTTATATAATTCTGTCAACTGATATTGCTCCACGACTGGCGTTTGCTGAAAAGACGCTTTAACTCGGTAAGAAGGATCAGGTTTTCTTTTTCTTCAAGAAGAGGATCTTTTGTAAGAATATCTTCAGCTATATTTCTTACATATTCGATAATCTGGCCATCTCTGCTCAGGTTTGAAATCTTAAGGTCAAAAGGAATTCCGCTCTGCATAGTCCCTTCAATGTCACCCGGCCCTCTAAGCTGAAGATCTGTTTCTGCTATTTCGAAACCATCAGTGGTTCTGATCATTACCTCGATTCGTGTGGCAGCCTCTTTTGACAATTTTCCGGAGCTCATAAGGATACAATAAGACTGTTCTGAACCACGGCCTACGCGGCCCCTCAGCTGATGAAGCTGGGAAAGTCCAAACCTTTCAGCGCTCTCGATCACCATAACAGAAGCATTCGGAATATCAACACCCACTTCAATTACAGTTGTAGCAATGAGAATATGTGCTTTCCCATCCTTGAAGAGCCTCATGGATTCTTCCTTAATTACCGGAGTCATCCTCCCATGAACAACGCTGATACAATATTCAGGTGCCGGAAAGACTCTTGAAATAGTATCCCATCCATCCTCAAGATCCTTATAATCCATTTTTTCCGATTCCTTTATTAAAGGATATACAATATATATCTGACGTCCTTCACTTATCTGTGTACGCATAAACCCAAACACCTTATTTCTCTCAGCATCAAAGTAATGCATTGTTTTTATCGGTACTCTTCCGGGTGGAAGCTCGTCAATAACAGAAACATCAAGGTCTCCATACAGTGTCATTGCAAGTGTTCTGGGAATAGGTGTGGCCGTCATAACCAGGATATGCGGAGGGTTAATGCTTTTTTGCCAGAGCTTTGCTCTCTGTTCGACCCCGAACCTGTGCTGTTCATCAATAATAACCAGACCAAGATTATCGAACTTAACATTCTCTTCAATAAGAGCATGTGTGCCGATAAGGATATTGAGCGACCTGTCCATAAGCGATTCGCTGATCTCTTTCCTGAGCGATCTTTTCGATGATCCTGTCAGGAGCCTTATTTTGATATTTATCCCTTCAAGCATTTTTGTGATTGTCTCATAATGCTGACTGGCAAGTATTTCCGTAGGTGCCATTATACAGGCCTGATATCCGTTATCAATAGCAATCAGCATGCTCATAAGGGCAACAAGCGTTTTGCCACTGCCGACATCGCCCTGAAGAAGCCTGTTCATCTGTTTCCCTGAACCAAGATCTTTACGGATCTCTTTCATGACTCTCTTCTGAGCTTCTGTAAGAGAAAAAGGCAGGTTATTATAATAGAAGCTGTTGAAATTTTCCCCAACGCTTGAAAAGACAAATCCTTTGAATTTACGGGTTCGGTTGTTTTTAAACCGGATAAGATTGAGCTGGATATAGAAAAGCTCTTCAAACTTAAGCCGGTACCTTGCTTTTTCAAGTTCATCCGGACCGGAGGGGAAATGGATTTTATGAAGAGCCTGGTGAAGCTCCATAAGCTTGTACTTCGAAACCATCCACGCAGGCAATGATTCCGGTAGTCTGAATTTCAGCTGTTTAAGCATTGTTCCGATCAGCTTGCTGACAGCCCTGGATGTAAGAAAATGGTTCTTTAAATTCTCCGTTGTGCTGTACTGAGCCTGGAGTGCTGAAGTCAGCCTTTCAGCGACCTTGCTTGAAGCTTCAATTTCAGGATGAATAATATTTATCATCCCATTAAACACACCCGGCTTACCAAAAACAATGAATTCAACGCCGGGAGTGTAGCTCTGCGTGATCCATTTTACTCCTTTGAACCAGACAAGCTTAACTGAACCTGTATCATCCTGGAAATCTGCAACAAGCCTTTTGCCATGTCCTCTTCCTTCCGTGTAGTACCCTTTTATCATACCTTTTATCTGGACGAATGGCAGGTCGGGATCAAGTTCCGATATCTTGTAAAACCTTGTTCTGTCGATGTACTTGTAAGGAAAATAATAGAGCAGGTCTCGATAGTTAAAAATATTTAATTCTTTATTAAGCAGTTCGGCTCTTTTTGGACCGACTCCCGGCAAATAAGTGATACTCGTGTCGAGAAAATCCTGCATAATTATCCTGCACCTGAATAATAAAAAAGATGACCGAAAATACTTAATTTTGCGAACCTTACCTAAAATATCTTTAATACGGGAATGATTTCTTTCAGGATCATTAAATTTCTTGAATATCTTCTGCTTTCGAAGCACAGAAAGGGTCATGGCATTAACAGCCCGTTTGTTTTTGATCTTGTATCCCGGATATTCAGGAATAAAATCAACCCTGATATTGTCTTAATAATTGAAAACATCAGAAAAAAGAATATTTCCGATAAAAGAATAATATCTGTTCTGGATCTCGGTGCAGGATCTTCAAAGATGAAAACCAGTTTAAGAAAAGTGTCAGACATA
>JAPLEC010000340.1 GCA_026391515.1 Bacteroidia bacterium
GAATGTTTGGGGATAAAAAAACTTACCAGTTAAATAAAGACAGAGTTCCACGCCGGAGTATTAAAACGCTTCATGATGAACTAAGATGGCTTTATAACAGAATGATGGAACAAAAGGAGCCGGGATTCAGATGGGATTATGCTGTCACAAGTGAAATTGATCGTGTGTTTCCGGCAGGTAATGTCAATTCCTATTGGAAAAATCAAAAATCGACCAGGCATATAATTCTTCCCGTTCCGCATTATTTTTTCAATAACTGGAATAATTATGCTGATTTTATCAGTTTTGTTGAGTCGTTTAAAAAGAAAAGGACATACAAAAAGAAGGAGCAAATAAGCTCAACTACAAGTCTTTGATCAGAATATTAGCACTTGATTTTGCAATCAGCCTGTCAAATTTCTCAAGCATTGAAATAACTCTTTCATATTCCCTGTTTTTAACAACCATTCTTTGTTCAATACCTTTTTTATCAAGCCGCGATAATACAAAGCTTACTGAAAGTTTATTAATATCTAATGCCGGTTGATATAACCGTTCTTTTTGCTCATTTTCATGAATTATAGAAACAAGTTCAACACTACTAAGGTCCTCCAAAATGCCCCTGGATAGACGAACAGGTATCTTCAATGCCTTACTGATGACTTCCGCGCTTATTGGTTTCTCTCCAATAGCAAAATTCCTGATTATCATATGCAATATCATTAAGACAAGTGCACGCTTTTGGAAATGACTTATACTAAGAGCTTTAGATTCAAATTCATACCTTGAAACATTCTGGTTTGCGAAGGATAGTTCAGCTCCCAGAAGAATTATCAGCCAGCTGGTCTGGAGGAAAATGATGAACAACGGTATTGCAGCAAGGCCTCCGTAAATTGCGTTTAACTTGGTTATTCCAAACTGGAGGTCAAGATAAAGCCATTGCAATATTTTCAGGACAGTCCCGGCAATTATGCCTGATACCATTGCAGGTACGAATTTAACCTTGGCATTTGGCATTACTATGAATAACAGTGTCAGGACTATCCATATAAGAAGATAAGGAACAAATCTTAAGAGAAAGCTGATTATAGGCTTAAGAAACTCCAGGATTGATGCCTTTTCCATGAAGTCCATCATTACTTTACTGTTCACATATACAGTTATACTGCTTGATATAACCAGAAATACGGGGGCAATTATCATGATGGTCATATAGTCGGTAAACTTACGATACCATGGCCTTGACGTTGAAATTTGCCAGACGTGATTAAAGGAGGTTTCGATCTGACCGAGCAATGAGATCACAGACCAGAAGAGTATTATAATACTAACCCCTGCAATATAGCCTCCTTCTGTAGCCTCGACTGTATTTTTTGCCTTTTCAAGCAATGGCTTCAAAACATCACTATATGATATAAATTCTTTTGATCTTGTGATAATGGATTCAAGGTTCTCGTCAAGACCGAAACCTTTGGCGATAGCCAGCAAAATGGCAACGACAGGAATGATTGAGAGAAGAGTGTAAAGGGTAAGAGCAGATGCACGAAGCTGGATTTTATTATTTAAAAATCCTCGTACTGCAAGGACA
>JAPLEC010000027.1 GCA_026391515.1 Bacteroidia bacterium
ACAAGACCCGAGACTGCAGCACCGAATACACCCCATGTTATCCAGTTTGCCCAGGCCATAATTGCCAGCACAACAAGGATAAGGGCAGAACTGCCTCCGGTGCCAAGCAGAAGCGCGCGAAGAAGAGTTTTTGGAGATGCATCTTCTTTTGTCCTTACCATATAAATACCTGCTATTGAAAGCAATATACCAATTGCTGAAACCAGCATCGGAGCTATTATAGCTTTAATTTGATAATCACCCTGACCAGCTATTGCCGGAAGGGCAGCACCAAGAGCTGCGGTCGAAAGGATAGATCCGGCATAAGATTCATAAAGGTCTGCACCCATACCTGCAACATCACCGACGTTATCACCGACATTATCAGCAATTGTTGCGGGATTACGCGGGTCATCTTCAGGAATACCAGCCTCAAGTTTACCAACCAGGTCAGCTCCTACGTCGGCAGCTTTAGTAAATATACCGCCGCCAACACGTGCAAAGAGAGCCTGCGTTGATGCGCCCATACCAAAAGTGATCATTGTTGCAGTAATCTCAACAAACGCCTGGTGCTGATCCATGTTCTTCTGAACAAATGTAAGACCCAGCCACTTGAGGTCCGTTGCCATAAGCAGATGTTCATGTGTGAAAATAACTTTGGTAAGGAAAAGGTACCACAAAGCAATATCCAGTAATCCAAATCCCACAACAACAAGGCCCATAACGGCACCGCTCCTTAGGGCAATCCTTAAACCTTTATTTAATGATTTTGAAGAACCCCATGCAGTCCGGTTCGAAGCAAATGTTGCAGTTTTCATTCCAAGAAAACCGCAAAGTCCGGAAAAGAAACCTCCAGTAAGGAAAGCAACCGGAACAAACGGGTTCTGAACACCCATATAAGCCAGGATGAGCAACAAAACAGCAAGAATGATGAATACCTTGGTAACAACAGTATATTGGCTTTTCAGGTAAGCCATTGCACCTTCCCTTACATAGGAAGCAATCTCTTTCATTTTGTCTGTCCCCTCATCTTCTTTTTTCATGCCTTTATAGAAGATCCAGGCGAACAATAATGCTGTGAGCGCTGAAACAGGTACAATCCAAAAAAGAATATCAACAATATTAACCATAATATTTGTTTTTAATTAATTACTGTGATGTGAATAAAATTTCAAGGGTACAAAACTAATTTATTTTTTGTTTATACAAATGAAAAAAGCAATTCTTACAGAATTCAGACGATGAATTCAAACCGGGAAATCCCTAGTTATAAACAGATTAATAATAAATGTGACTAAATTGCCCGGAAAAATTCGTAATTGATATCCTCCAGCTCTTTCATCGTAGGATAAGGATAAAATGCCATATCGTCTTTCGATCCAACATAAAATCCTGTTTCAATTGTTCTGTAAAGCAGCGTCCCTGAGAAAATTCTTTGAACTGTCTTCATGTGCTTCTCATATTCGCCTTTCAATATTTCAAGACAATCCCTGAGATGTCCTATATTCGAATATGGCAAATGCTCAGCCGTTCCTGAAAGAGGATTTGTAGCCAATTCTCCCAGCTTCAATTCAACAAAAAACAGCTTTGGCAGAACTATTGGTGTTGACCCGTCAGTAAGCCTTTGTAAGAATGCTGAGGGTGCCAGTCCGCTGGCAACAAGGGGAGTGACAGGGCACAGCTCCTGGTAAAGATGAAGAGCATTTACTGGCTCTTTTGCTTTATCATAAGCTGCTTTTTTTAACTCAAGAACCAGTCCATGGTCGGTAGTCAGGTAAAGACTTTTGAGAGCTGATGTCGGAATCATCTCAAGTGTTCTGTAAACTGACAGATATACAGAGCTTTTCGGACTCCCATCTTCTTTTGCAACACATCGTTTGTTCAGGCTGTCCATATCGATAATGTTCTCTATTTTACCAAGATCGACTTCAAAAAATATGGTCTGGCCTTTATTCCGTTTTTTGGTGCCGGTCGAAAGATACATTCCGAATCCTTCAGGAGGTAGCATCGAAGCAACGAGCGCTTCCGGGGTACAGGTTAAATAAATGTATTTGCTCATAGGTCTATGTTTTTATAATGAACAGTGATTTGCCTGCTGTATTGACATAAATAAAGAACTCGATGAGAAATCTATATCAAATATAAGTTACTTTTTGTAACTATAAAAGAGAGAGATGGCTTTTCATTCTTAAATTTCAGGGATAGAATTTGATTTTTATCACTGTTACTTTATTACTTTTACGCATTAATTATTAACCATTATAGAAATATCAAACAGTAAAAATGACTTCTTTTTTTGACAACAAAATTTCTGACAGGCTTGGAGGTATTAATTTTGGGAAATCGACTGTCATTTACAAATTTGAACTGATTAAGCGGGCAAAAGCTGCTGCAAAGCTGGCTCATCCCGAAATGAATCTGATCGATATGGGAGTAGGAGAACCTGACTCGCCGGCAGATAGCTTGATTGTAAATGCTTTAGGTGTGGAAGCCGGTAAACCAGAAAACAGATGGTATGCTGATAACGGGATTCCTGAATTTCAGCAAGCTGCAGCAAGGTATCTTGAAAAGGTTTATGGAATATCAGGTTTAAATCCTGCTGAAAATATTATTCACGGCATCGGATCAAAACCAGTGCTTGCCATGCTTCCTATCTGTTTTATTAATCCCGGGGATGTTTTACTTACTACAGTTCCAGGCTATCCTGTTACTGCAACTTATACAAAATATCTTGGGGGAGAAGTTTTTAATCTGCCATTATGGGAATCCAATTCATTTCTGCCTGACTTAGACTCAGTCCCTAAACCAATTTTGAAGAAAGCAAAATTGCTTTATTTAAACTATCCGAATAATCCAACCGGTGCTGTTGCAACAAAAGAATTCTTCGGAAACGTTGTTGATTTTGCGAAGAAAAATAATATCGTCGTTATTCATGATGCAGCATACAGTGCTTTAACTTATGACGGATATAAGCCGCTGAGCTTTCTTTCTGCCGATGGAGCAATGGAAGTCGGATTGGAAGTTCACTCATTGTCAAAAGCATTTAATATGACTGGCTGGAGAATAGGTTTCGTATGCGGGAACAGTAAAGCTGTTAAAGCATATGCAACAGTAAAGGACAATACTGACTCGGGACAGTTCAGGGCAATTCAAAAAGCCGGAATTCAGGCACTTGGTCATACTGAAATAACAAAAAGAACCATTGAAAAATATTCAAGAAGATTCGATCTGCTGGTCAATGCTTTGAACAATACAGGATTTGAAGCCAAGAAACCAAAAGGATCATTTTATTGTTATGTAAAAGCTCCAACAGGAACTGAAACAGGTAAGAGTTTTAATTCTGCATCTGAATTTTCAGAATTTCTCATCAAAGAATCTTTAATTTCAACCGTACCATGGGACGATGCAGGAAAATTTATCCGCTTCTCTGTAACCTTTGAAGCCGACACTCTTCAGCAGGAGAAAGATGTAATAAATGAAATGAAAAAAAGAATCATGAAACTAAAACTAAAATTCTGACAAGCATATATTTGTTGCTAATTTTAGTTCAGTATTTATAATATTTGATCATAAGAAATGCCTAAAATATCTGCAGTTATCATAACATTTAATGAAGAGATGTACATTGGCAGATGTCTTCTTTCGCTGGAAGGCATTGTTGATGAAATAATTGTAGTTGATTCATTTTCAACCGATTCTACTGAAGATGTTTGCAGTAAATTTAATGTAAAATTTTCCAGGCATCCTTTTGAAGGTTATGTGGAGCAAAAGAATTATGCATTATCTCTGGCTGAATATCCCCATGTTCTTGCACTTGATGCTGATGAGGCTTTAAGCGATGAATTGAAGAAATCGATACTGGAAATTAAAAATCGTTTTGATTATGACGGATATATTTTCAACCGTCTGAATAATTACTGCGGAAAATGGATAAAACATTCAAGATGGTATCCCGACAGACATTTAAGGCTTTTTGATTCAACCAAAGGTAAATGGGTCGGTCCTAATCCTCACGACAGGTTCAGATTGAACCCTGGCAGCAAAGTAAAAAGACTGAAAGGAAATCTTAATCACTGGTATTATGCATCATTTGAAGAGCATTTTGATAAGGTGAACCGCTTTTCTACAATAAGCGCAAATGAATATTTCAAAGCTGGCAGGAAGGCAGGGCCGCTAACTGCTCATTTGCATATGGTATGGAGCTTTTTCAGGTCATATGTCCTGAATGCGGGATTCCTTGACGGCTATCTTGGCTATTCCGGATGTTTGATTACAGCCATGGGTAGCTTTCTGAAGTATTCAAAGCTCAGAAGACTTCATTTAGAGGCAAAAAAATCCAATAAAGCAGCTGATGATATTCGAAGATGATATAAAAATCTCATTAAGAACTCTTAAAGAAGAAGGAGTAATATTATACCCGAGTGATACTGTCTGGGGTCTGGGTTGTGATGCCACCAATTCATCAGCAGTACAAAAAATTTTAAATATCAAAACAAGATCTGAAAGTAAAAGCCTGATAATTCTTGTTAATGGTGAAACAATGCTTGAAAGATATGTAAAGTACGTTCCTGAAATTGCTTATAAGCTTACAGAAGTCTCGGATTCTCCTATTACAATCATTTATCCCGGAGGGAGAAATCTTGCAACAGGTGTCTGCAGTGAAGATGGTTCAGTCGGAATTCGTATTTGTAATGAGGCGTTTTGCAATGAACTTATTTCGAGGTTTCGCAGACCGTTAATTTCAACTTCAGCCAACATAAGCGGCAGACCTTTACCTTCTAATTTCATTGAAATTGAAGAAGAAATAATTAAATCGGTTGACTATGTGGTAAAATACCGGCAGGAAGACCGGCGAAAATATTCAGCATCGCCGGTCATAAAAATTTATAAAAACGGCGTATTTGAAATACTGAGAGTGTAGTCTATTTGGATCTTACATGTCCTGACCCCGAGACCTTTGCATCGATCTTGGGGTTCCCGATATAAGTAACATTACCGCTTCCCGAAATCCTTGCATTAAGAGAATCGCCTACTTTGCATAAGCAGCTGCCGCTTCCCGATACACTTATATCCAGGTGATCAATTTCAAAAGATTCTCCGGTATAATTTCCCGATCCGTTGATTGAAATATCTCCTTTGTCAGCATTTCCGCCTGATCCGATAATTATATCACCTGAACCTGAGATATTACAGCTGAGATTATCCGTCACCACTGTGGAAGTAATAAGTTTTCCACTGCCACTGACACTAAGACTCAGGTCATCAGCATCTTTGACTGCATCGAGTATTTCTGCTTTGCCGGAACCTGAAACACTTAATCCATTAAGATTTGGCAATGTTATATAGATATTCACTTTATTGTTAAAGTTGAATCGCCAGTTTTCATGTTTAATTATAAGCTTATCGCCTGAAAGTTCAGTGACTATTTCTTTAAGATCATCTTTGTCTCCTTCAAGAACAACACTGAATTCAGGACCAATTTTAATTTGAAGATCTCCCGCAATTCCAAAGCTAAT
>JAPLEC010000301.1 GCA_026391515.1 Bacteroidia bacterium
AATTTTTGGAAATAATATGCCTGATGACTGGAATTACGATACATTTCTTTCATCTGAAAAACATAATCTAAAACATCGGATAATAGACACTTCTTCAGATGTTGCTCAGGTTAAACTCTTACCTAAGTTAATCAGAGAAGTACCGGACCTGACAGCAGAAAATGCACATCACACTGCAGTAGTTCTTGCCGATGAGAGTCTCTTACTGCCTGTGCTCACAAGCCTTCCTGACGATGTCGGGGATATAAACATAACAATGGGTTATCCGCTGAAGCAAACTTCAATATATTCTTTGGTCATTCATCTGCTTGATATGCAGCGAAATGCAAGGATAAAAAATAATGTCGTCCTGTTTAATTATGCTGATGTCATAAGAATTCTGAAGAATACTCTTATTTCGGGATTAATGGATGAATCGGAAAATAGCATCATTACAGAAATTGTAACAAATAATATTATCTGGATTCCGTCTGACCGTTTTGCCCGATCAGAAAAATTGTCACAGGTTTTTATCAGACCTTTATCTCCGGCTCTGATTTCCGATTATTTAAGGTCTGTCCTTTCCATGGTTGCTTCAAATGATACGATGGAAACACCAAATGATTCGGTATCAAAAATGATCCTTAATGAGTTCATTTACAGGATTATACTTTCAATAAACAGGCTCGACACTATTACTAAAAGTCCGGATATTAATCTGTCAGTAGATACCTGGGCCAGGTTGCTTGAGAGGCTTTTAAGAATGCAGTCTGTTCCTTTCTCAGGTGAGCCGCTTTCAGGAATTCAGATCATGGGTATCCTTGAAACCAGGTCCCTGGATTTTAGAAACCTCATAATTCTCTCTGTAAACGAAGGTATTCTGCCTGCAGTGACTGCATCTTCATCTTTCATTCCATTCAGCCTGCGAGAGGCTTTCGGATTGCCATCAGTGAATCATCAGGAATCTGTATATGCTTATCATTTTTACAGGCTTCTTCACAGAGCTGAAAATGTGACTTTTCTTTTTAACTCTAACCCGGAGGGTTTGAGAAGCGGGGAGATGAGCAGGTTCCTTCAACAAATGAAATATGAACCTTCACTTAAGCCTGAATTCAGGAATCTGAGCTTCGAAATAAAAAATCCTGTTTCACCGGGAACAAAAATAGAGAGGACAGAGGAGCACCACAAACAGTTATTCTTAAGATACGAGGCTGGTAATAAAGAAAGGATATTATCTCCGTCTGCAATAAATACCTGGATGAATTGCAGTATGAAATTCTATTACAGGTATGTAAATGGATTGAAAGAGCCTGAAAAAGTGACCGAAGAGATTGATCCCGTAATGTTCGGTACGATGCTGCATACAGCTATGAGGAGCCTGTATACCGGTTTTGTCGGGAAAATGCTAAATCCGGATAAAATAGCTTCGATTTTGAACAATGAACAGACAATTTCGGATCATATTGACATTGCAATAATTGAAAAATTCAGGAAAAAGAGCGATATTCTTGTAGCTATTAATGAAATGATGGTAAGAGAGGTACTGTTTAAATATATTATAAGGATTCTTGAACTTGATCAAAAAGCGGCTCCTTTTACAATCTTAGCTGTTGAGAAACCGGTAAGCTTTCAACTGACATTCAAAACAGAAGATGGGGAACATGAAGTACTTGCAGGTGGAATTATTGACCGTATCGATTTAAAAGATGGAATTGCCAGGATCGTAGATTACAAAACAGGTAAAATTGCAGATGCAATCGCTTCAATCGAAGACCTTTTTGAAGATGACAGGAGCAAGGAATTTGATGGCTGGCTCCAGACTTTGCTTTATTGCGAAGGTTATCTGATTAAAAAACCTGAAATAAAAGTCAGACCATCAGTTTATAAGCTAAATAAAGCTCCAGAAAAAAATGACTCTGACAAACTCAGGATTAAAGAGTCACAAGCCGGTGAGATCTTATTAGAAGACTATAATACTGTAAGACAGGAATTTATGGAGAAGCTTGAGGCTGTTACAGGAAAAATATTCAGCAATAAGGAACCTTTCAGAATGACTTCAGATACCAGGAATAAATGTTCATATTGTCCCTATCGGATATTATGTATGAGGTAAAAACGATCAATATTTTTATTAATTTGGTGTTCGATTTTAAATCCGTATCAGATGATAACAGGGTATTCAAGTTATCGGGTGGAAACCAAAACCATCAAATTTACTGCAGATGATGGAAGGACATGTCCTAAAACCGCAATTCTGACTTTCTTTGATTCTAAGGGTAAAGAGATTGATTCAGAGTTATTTGGAGCGGTTGATGTGAATTCAGTTTATGACCTTATAAAGGAAGGGAAAGAGGTTAATCTCGATAATTTTTTTGTATCTGATTTCTCATTATCAGCCTACAGAAGACGTAACAATATTGAAAAGAAAGAGCTTGTTCCTATAAAAGGATTTTCTGCAAAAAATGCTTTTTTTGAATCAAAAGTGTGCAACGATTTTTCACATGCATTGTTTCAGGATGGTGAGGTGAGTTTCGACGGTACCCATTTTGGAAAAGGGAAAGTTGTCTTTGCAGCATCGTCATTTGGTAAGGGTAATGTGATCTTTTCAAACACTTACTTCGGTGACGGCAATATTGAATTCGCCGGATGCACATTTGGAGAGGGTGATTTTTTGTTTAAAAATGCTATTGTTAGGAACGGGATAAAAGATTTTCAGGATATTCAGTTTGGTAATGGTGAAGTGAGTTTCGCGAATACTGAGTTCAATAGTGGCGAATTGCTTTTTATCAATACACGTTTCAACAGCGGGAGGTTTAATTTCAAAATTACCAGAATTACCGGTGGTAAGGTCGATTTTCATTATTCAGTTTTTGGCGACTGTGAAATTATGTTCGAAAGGACAGAATTTGGAAACAGCAGAGTTGATTTCAGAACAGTCGATTTTGGTTCGGGAAGAATAAATTTCAACAGGTCGGTTTTTGGAGACGGAGAGGTAAATTTTGAAGGTGCTTCCAGCAAAGCAGGCAAAATTCAATTTAAAAAAGCAGAAATGGGATCGGGTCCTAAAAACTTCAATCTCATGGAGATGGAAGATACCGAAATCAGTTTTGAAAAAACTGATTTCGGCAATGGTGATGTAACTTTTTATGAATCAAAATTCAATATTATTTCTCTTAAATCATGCCATCTCAACCATTATTTTGATCTGAGGCTTGCAAAAGCTCAACTCCTTGATATTTCCGATACTATTGTTCGAGACATTGTTGACCTGGAGCCATACGATTTTCCGGTTGATATTAAGATACTTGATTTGTCAGGGATGCGTCTTATCGGCAAAGTTTATATCGACTGGAAACTTAACAGATGCAAAGAATTAATAATTCAGCAGGACGCAACCACATTACGGCAGAAAGCCGAACAGTTCAGGATCCTTAAGGAAAACTTCAGCGGTACCGGCAAGTATGCCGACGAAGATGAAGCCTATATTATGTTTAAAAGATATGAAGCCAAATCGTGGCTTACTGAACAAAAAGAAAAGGGCGGCCTTAAAAAAGTATTGAGCTATATTCCTCACGGCTTCAAGTGGCTTGTTTTTGATGCCATGGGCTCATATGCAACCAATCCTGCCAGGGTACTTCTTTCAATGGCCGCAGGTTATCTTACATTCAGTGTAATATATATTCTGATTATTACTTTTTCAAAAGCTGATATCGTTTCCGCTACACCCGATCATCTTAGCGTGGTCGCCCGCTCTTTTTACCATAGCGCAATAACTTTCTTTACAATAGGTTACGGTGATCATTATCCCCATGGTGCTGCAAGAATCGTATCAAGTATCGAAGGATTTATGGGTGTTTTTCTGATGTCTTACTTTACCGTGGCATTTGTAAGAAAAGTTCTCAGGTAGACTTACTTTTCCATTTCCTGCTGAAGTGCTGCCATCTTAATTGCTGTAATAGCAGATTCATCACCTTTGTTTCCATATTCACCACCGGCTCTGGCTATCGCCTGTTCATGCGTATCCGTAGTAAGAACTCCGAATACGAAAGGTATATTATAATCGAGATTAAGCTGTGTAATTCCTTGTGTGACTCCCTGGCAGATATATGTGAAATGAGGGGTTTCGCCACGAATGATACACCCAAGGCAAATCACGGCATCAGGATCTTCATACTCTGCCAGAAACTGAGCGCCAAGAGTAAGTTCAAAACTGCCGGGAACATGTTTAATGATGATGTTTTTATCTGTGGCGCCATGCTTCCTAAGGGTTGATACTGCACCTTCGAGTAACGACCACGTCACATCTTTGTTCCAGTCTGAAACAACAATTCCAAACCTCATTTTACCGGCATCAGGAACACTCTCCGGATCATAGGCTGATAAGTTTGTTGTGGCCATTCTACTTCATCAGAAGCTTTACGCGGGCAATATATTTATCGATTGAAAGCCCTTCATTGCTTTCTGGATAATTATCCTGTATTCTTTTGTAAACTTTAAGTGCTTCAGTATAGTTGCCATCCTGCTCATAGATTTCCCCGGCTTTCATCAGGAATATTGGTGTGTTAAACGAATTTGATGCAAAATCGGCTGCTTCAATATACTTTGAAACACCTGTTTCAAGATCTCCCATCTCAACGTAGGCATCACCTGTTGCCCCGATTGCGAGAGATCCGATAAGCTTATCTTTTTTAGAATATTTATTCAAAAAATCAATGGCATCCTGGTACTGTCCAAGGTGAAGATAACATATTCCGGCACTGTACAGCGCAAGATTACCGGAGGTGGTAAATTTATATTCACTGGCAATATCAATAAACCCGAGGTAATTGCCATCACCATTTAATGCAAGTTTCAAAGAATCCATTTCAAGATATCTTTCAGCCATATACATCTGAGCCTGAGCCTCTTCATTTCTCTTGTTCAGATAGATCTTTCCAAGCCAGAACAGTCCGACCAGCACGACTATAACTCCTAATGTAATAAGTAATGGCTTATAGTTTTCTTCCAGATATTGCTCAGTCCTTGTCAGTGTCTGCTCCACATTCTTCATTCCCTGTGGATTACCTTCGTTTGTTTTCTTTGCCATATATATCAGCTTCAAAATTTTTCACCGCAAAAGTAATTTATTTCAGCTTATTTTAAAATAAATAACGCTATTAACAAGAAAAATTTAACTATCTGTCAATAGTATCCGACTATTATAAAAGATTTCTCACTTCGATATGAATGACATTTTCGGAAGGGTGATTGAGATTCCTCGCTGATGGTTGGAATGACATGATGATTATGGTGGGAGTGAGATGGAGATTCCTCGTCCGCCAGCTGGCGGACTCGGAATGACAATATTAAGATTGAGAAAGGGGGAGGGAGATTCCTCGCTAACGCTCGGAATGACACGGTTTTGTTGGTAACAAGGAGGGATCGGAGGCGATTTGCCCAGGCAAATCGCCTCCGATCCCTATCCATTTAAAAAAGAGGTGTCATTCCGAATGAAGCGCAGCGGAATGAGGAATCTCCTTAAGTCATACACCTCCCGAAAGAAAATGCCCGAAACATTCCGCCTTCTCTCCCTTCTAACAACCTGAGAAACATGTCATTCCGAATGGATCCGCCGGTCGGCGGAGCAATGAGGAATCTTCCTCTTTTTCATTGTAAATAAAGAAATGTGACAAGTATAAAAGAATTAAGGGATCTTTAACTATTGACCGAACTCCAGTAAAATAAAAATGACAAGGCAATTAGCGATTCTTTTTATAAATTTGCATGGTATATCATAAAACCTTTAAATTCTTGCTCCTTTGTGCCTTTACACCTCTACGCCTTCAATTATGTACCTCAGAAAACTTTCACTCACCAACTTTAAAAATTACGATAATACTGAACTTGAATTCTCACCTAAAATAAATTGTTTTGTCGGCAATAACGGTGTCGGGAAAACAAACATTCTTGATGCCATCCACTACCTTTCTCTGACCAAAAGCTTTTTTAATAATATCGACAGCATCAGTATTCGTCATGGTGAAGAGTATTTCATAATAAACGGAACGTTTGTGAAGAATGGGGAAGAGGATCTTATCTGTTGCGCATTTCAGAGACAAAAACAGAAAGTACTGAAAAAAAACAATAAAGAGTATCAAAAACTTTCAGATCATGTGGGGAAATATCCGGTTGTAATGATTTCACCTGCTGACGGTGCTTTGATTTCTGAAGGAAGCGAAGAAAGACGCAGATTCCTAAATAAGATAATCAGTCAGTACAATGCTGAATATCTCGATTCTGTGTTGAAGTACAGCAAAGCACTTCAGCACAGGAACCGGTTATTGAAGGACTTCAAATCGACCGGAAGATTTGAAAGCGATGCTCTTACTATCTGGGATTCACAGCTTGTGAAATATGGCACCTATGTGTTTAAGGAAAGAGACCTCCTGGTAAATGAGTTAATCCCTGTTTTTCAGGAGCATTATTCGATGATAGCGTCTGAAAAAGAGAAAGTTAAGTTATCTTACAGGTCACATCTGGCCGAAGGAGATTTCAGTGAGGCACTTATAAATTCTGTCCATAAGGATCGTTTTCTGGAGTACACAACAATTGGTATTCACAAAGACGATCTGTTGCTTGAAATGAATCAGCACTCAGTTAAATCACTTGGTTCCCAAGGGCAGCAGAAATCTTATCTTGTGGCGCTTAAGCTCGCAAAATTTGACTATATCAAGCGAAAAGCAGGAATATCACCGATATTATTGCTTGACGATATCTTCGATAAGTTTGATGCTGAGCGTGTTGAACAGATAATAAGACTTGTAGGGAATCACAGGTTCGGCCAGATATTCATCACTGATACGCATCAGAGCCGTCTTCATGAAATCCTTTCATCTCACAATACCGATTATAAGCTTTTTAAAATAAACAAGAATATAGTCGAAGAGGTAATTCAAAATGGGAAAACCGATAAATGAGACGAAATAAAACCATATCACTGGCTGAAGCAATACAGGATTATCTAAAGGAGATGAATCTTGAAGATAAGCTGAAAGAGATTGGTCTGATAAATTCGTGGGAAGAAACTGTCGGAAAAGCCATATTTTCACGCACATCCAAAATATACATAAAGGATCATATTCTGTATATTCATCTTAACTCTTCAGTTGTCAGAAATGAACTGCTGATGCTAAGGCAGGCTCTTAAGGAAAAGCTTAACGAAAAAGCCGGAGCTGAAATAATTAAGGATATTGTGCTGAAGTGATCAATTCTTCCGCCCCCCAATCCCGCAAAGCGGGACTAATCCACCGTATATTAGTGAATTACATAATAACTAAGAATTAGGCCCCCTTCAGGGGGCAGTCCCGTTTTAGCGGGACGGGGGTCCTATTTCACTATTTGATAATGTATTTATTATCAGAAATCTGGATATGTTTCCTGAACCCTTTTACAGAATAAAAACGGTACCTGCTGGC
Organism: Bacteroidia bacterium; assembly: GCA_026391515.1. GTDB lineage: Bacteria > Bacteroidota > Bacteroidia > Bacteroidales > VadinHA17 > LD21. The sequence continues at coordinate 7,434 of JAPLEC010000301.1, forward strand.
CTTAAAATCAAGAGTTACATTTTTCTCCTCAATATTAATTGAAACAGTCGCAGTATTCTCTTTTTGGATTATGACATCAGCCATCAGAAGAGCTTTTTCTATCCCGTCTCCACGTCTGAAGTTCCAGACTTCATCGGGGAGAGCGAGCCTCTTGTGGTCATATATTGACTTGTCGGGTAATTGCAGCAATATTTCATAAACTTCCTTAATACTCTTTTTATTAAGATCATTTAAGCATACGGGATTACGTTCAATTGCAGCCTTGACAAACGGAAGCCAGTCAATTTTATTCATCAGGCGATAAACATAAAGTGTAAGGAGTGACAGTTCAGATACTCCGGTATGATTAATTATTGAATGAATAATCTTTTCCCTTCCATCATTGACAGATATCTGTGGAACGGGTGAAATAACATAATTTTTGTTGTCATCGGGTAGTTTCGGGTCTGTTGAAATAAAAGCTGAAAGATCTTTGAACATCTCAGGAATGTTTACCTGAGAAATACTCCCGTTGAACTTAATAAACTGATCTTCAATCTCTTTTAGGCTTCTACCATGGTTGTTATCAATGATCTCCTCGACATCATTAAGCATTATTTTGCCCTGCAGAGGACTGAGGTGAAACTCATCACCTTCAATCTCTTTTATGAGATGAGCCCTGTTTTCGGCCGATACATTGAACTTGCTTGTGTGCTCATACTCAAACATTTTCTCAAGTGAGATATATCTTTTTTTACCGGAGCATTCACACTCATATTGAAACAATGACTTATATTTTGATTTGAACCGCAGGAAATTAATGAAAATGAGGTTTGTAAGATCAGTAATCAGAAATACCCTGAGCCTGGCTGTGAACAGACCATAAGCTTTCTTGTCAATAGTTGCGTCTTTATATATGGTATGTATATATCCGGATATATGTGAAACTATAGTGACTTTTTCGTTTTCCAGCGCCCTCCTTGCCTTTTCCGAAAGCGAAGTTCCGTTGAACCACATATTCTTCGTTACGATCCTTCTGTTATTGGTTATTAATCCATCTTTTTCGGTAATAAAGTTCTGTGAATGAAGAGGTGTGGCAATAAGAAATATTTTTTCAAGTGGTATCCTTCCGACAACAAACATGGCAGCTGCATAAAGAGCTGATAATGAAACACATTCACCTCCTCCGGTTGTAAAATTCTCCTTATACCTGAAAGCGGTCATCGCTTCGATTGTCTCCGTTTTCCAGTATGGAATTATGTCAGAATTATATTTATCAAGACCGAAATGCTTCCTGATATCAATATCAAAATAATACTTGTCACCTTCGTAACCGAAAAGAGCATTTGACTGCCTGAGGACATCCATGTCAAAAAACTCGCGGAACCTTTCAATTTCATTGCTTTTTGAAGTCAGCCCCCACGTTGACAAATCGAGGTTAAAGACATAATTTTGGATTATAAACTGTTTGATTCTGTTGGCTTTATAATTAAAGCTCTTTTTTTCAATATCCTTAAACCATTGGTCTTCTCTCCATGACCAGAGTATTGGCGACATTATATTTGCCAGCACAAGGGGATAAAAAAGTTCAGGAAAAATAAAAACCTCCATGTCGGATAGAGTGAAGGCTGAGGAGTACTTTTCGAGAGTTTTCTTATCTGAAAAATCCTTAACTGTTCCTGTATTCATAGATTATATTAAGAATCTTTCAAATGTGGAAAAGAAGAAATCTGCTTCTTTCTGAGCATTTTCATCACTGTCCGATCCATGGACAGCATTCATCTGCACAGATATTGCAAAAATTTTTCTTATTGTACCTGGTTCAGCTTTATTTGGATCAGTAGCCCCAATCAGCTTTCTGAATTCTTCAACTGCGTTATCATGTTTAAGGATCATTACAAAGACCGGTCCTGAGGTCATGAATTCAATCAGGCTCTCAAAAAAAGATTTGCCTTTATGAACAGCATAGAAAGACTCTGCCTGCTCAACAGTCATTTTTACCATTTTCATAGCTGCAATCTCAAAACCAGCTTCGTTGATCATAGCCAGAATTGGTCCTGTCTTGCCTGTCCGTACAGCATTAGGTTTGATTATTGAAAAAGTGAAATTGCCATCCATAAACAGTTCTTTAGTAATAATAATTTCAGAGTTTGTCTTCAGGAATATTTTTTATCTTTAACAGCTTGAAATAACAGTTGCAAAAGTGTTAGAATTATCCAAATATACAAAAGAATTAACAAAACTTTTTGTCTCTTCCAATAATATATTGTTAATCTGTCATTTAAATCCGGATGGCGATGCCGTTGGCGCTCAACTGGCACTATATCAGTATCTTAAGGCACAAGGGAAGAATGTTGATATGATTTCTCCAAATTACCTGCAGGAGTTTCTGAAATGGATGGATGGTGTTGACCTGATTAACGTTTTTATCAGAAACAGAGAGAGATGCAGGGAGCTGATTGAACAAGCCGACCTGATTGTAATGCTTGATTTCAATCAACCAGGCAGGCTTGGTGAAGCTGAAAAACTTGTCTCTTCATCGAGTGCGAAAAAAGTAGTTATAGATCATCATCTCAATCCGGAAAATTTCTCTGATATTGTCATTTCAGATCCATCAGTCTGCTCCACATCAGAGCTTCTTTACGAACTTATTACTCAAATTAACGGCGGACCGTTTCTGAATAAGCAATACGCAGAAGCTCTTTATATTGGAATTATTACGGATACAGGTAACTTTGAGCATGGGACATATTCAAGCAGAACATTCAGGATTGTTGCTGATCTGATTGAGATAGGAATTGGAAAGGAAAAGGTGCATAACCTGATTTACAATAACTTTTCCGCCGACAGAATGCGGTTGCAGGGATATGCCCTGAGTAAAAAGATGGTTATCCTTCCGGAGTACCAGACAGCTTACATTTCTCTGACAAGGGATGAACTTGCTTCCTATCAATATGTTAAGGGCGATACTGAAGGATTTGTAAATATGCCTCTTTCGATCAATGGTATTATTTTGTCAGCATTGTTTGTTGAAAAAGACGGATTTGTAAAGCTTTCATTCCGTTCCAAAGGGCAGTTTCCCGTTAATAAAATTGCCTCCGAGTTTTTCTACGGAGGCGGCCACATGAATGCATCGGGCGGAGATTATCCGGATACTCTTGAAAACACTATCAGTTATTTTCTAAAAGTCCTGAAGGAAAATTTCGCCAGATACAATAATAATAATCAGTGATGATAATAAGACTCTTTGTTTTCACGTTATTATTGTTGATATTTGTCTCCTGTAATTCTGTTCAGGATAAAAACCAGAATCGCCCCAAACCCGGGAAAAAGGAGATTGTGGATCTTAACAAATATCTTGTCCAGAAAGACAGGGAAAGGATTGAAAATTATGTCGAAAGAAAAAATCTTAAGATGACTGAATCGCCTACTGGATTATGGTATTTAATAAAATCAGAAGGTGAGGGTAGTTATTTTACAGATAATGACAAAGTTATAATGGAATATGAGTGCTCTCTTCTTGATGGAACATGCTGTTATTCCTCAAAGGAGCTTGGACCAAAAGAAATTGTCCTGGAGAAAAATGAGATGGGAGCAGGGCTGAACCAGGGATTGAAAATGCTGAAACCGGGGGGAGAAGCAATCTTTATTATTCCTCCATTTTTAGCTTATGGATTCGTTGGGGACGGAAACAAAATACCATCACGGGCAGTGATTGTTTACAACGTTACTATTAAAAAAGAACGATAATTCAATAATTATTTTTTTGATTTAATCTAAAAATGATCTCAGTACTATGATATTAAGAAACAAAAATATCGGATTGGCTTTGCTTACTGGTTTTTCTCTTATTATGTGCGTCTCATGCAACTTGTCCAACGATTGGGAAAAATGGGAAAAAGAAGAGGAAGCAGCGATCCAGCAATACCTGTCCGCTCACCCAAAAGATACCTTTGAACTTAAGCCAAGCGGGTTATATTATATGGATGTTGTTGTCGGGACAGGGAAGCTTGCTGAAACTAACGATACTTCCTATGTTTTTTATACCGGTTATTATCTTAACGGAACAAAATTCGCATCAAATTATAATACAGACGATACAATTATTTGTCCTTTAAATTCAGATTATTTGTTCGCGGGATTTAAGGAAGCATTGACCTATATGAGAGCAGGAGGGCAGGCAAAAGCGATTATACCTTCTGATCTTGCCTGTTATGACTATATTCCTCGTTTGTACGATATTTATCTGGTGAAGCTTGTCCCCGGTCCGGGTAAAGGCACGAAATAAATCATTGCAGAACGTATATCACAAGCCTGCCATTGAGGTCAGGGATATTCATTTTCCATTCGGAAATTTTCATAGTCTTTATCGATTCTGTCGATAGTGTGATATTTGCAGCGATACAAAGCATCGTATCTTTACAACAGGTCCGAAGTATTGATTCCAGCATTTTCTGATTCCTGTAAGGCGTTTCCATGAAAATCTGGGCATAACCTTCATCAGCCTTTTTTTCCAGCGCCCTGAGCTTTGTTTCCCTTTCAGCCGGTTTAACAGGAAGATATCCGTTAAATGAAAAATTCTGACCATTAAGCCCCGAGGATATCAATGCCATGATAATTGATGAGGGTCCGGAAAGAGGAGTTACTACAATTTTATTCTGATGTGCTAACGCAACTAATCTGGCACCCGGATCAGCAATTCCCGGCAGACCTGCTTCGCTCATCAGTCCGATATCGTGCCCGTTCTTTACCGGTTCCAGAAAATGACTTATATCTTTTTCGACAGTATGTTCACTCAGCTCATAAAACACCGATTCATCAATCGGGAATCCTTTATCGATAAGTCTTAAAAATCTTCTGGCGCTGCGTAAATTTTCAACAACAAAAAATCTTAAACGCCTGGTTATTGCAATTACCTTCTCAGGGATTACATCTTTGAAATCATTACCTCCTAAGGTTACAGGTATCAGATAAATCCTGCCTTTCATTTTTTAAAGTTTACCAAATATAACAAAATAACAGCTACCGTTATCTGAACAAAAAACTCTTTTGCTATTGGCTGTGTTATAATTTTAATATAGGTTTGTCAGGAAATATTTATATAGTGAAGATAACATTTCTTGGTACAGGCACTTCACAGGGTGTCCCTGTAATAGCTTGTGATTGTGATACTTGTCGTTCTGAAGATCCAAGGGATAAACGACTCAGAGCTTCTCTGCTTCTTGAATCCGGCGGAGTGACGCTGCTCTTTGATGCCGGGCCTGATTTCCGTCAGCAGATGCTTCGTGAAAATGTCAAAAGGCTGGATGCAATTATTATTACCCACGAACACAAAGATCACATTGCCGGCATGGATGATGTCAGAGCTTTTAATTATAAAAGCCAGGATGCGATCGATATTTACGCCGAAGAAAGAGTGCAGAAAGCAATTAAGCACG
>JAPLEC010000173.1 GCA_026391515.1 Bacteroidia bacterium
TGCTATATCACAATTATTGAATGAAATGTTTTTTGCATAATCGAGTGTAATTACCGCTCCGACAGGCGCAGCTGCCTGGGCAGGTTCATTACCGGCTGCCGGCGTCCGATACTCTGCAACCTCAAAGGCTAGATTTTCAAATCTTATATTACTTACTGGTTTATCCGACGACTCTCCTTTTATATTGATGAATTCCTTCAGGATAGGTGCATGAAATACTGTATTCTGAATAGTCTCACCCGGAAGGGGTATGTAATAAAGGTATCCGGACCTGTCGAGGTACCATTCCCCGGGTGAGTCGAGAGCACCACGGTAATTCTCGATCAGCCAACGCGACTTGCCATTGATTGGATTCCATGGCTTCATTCCTTCACCTGCAATGAAAAATGCCGACTGTGCCTTGCTGAAGCTTAAAACACGTTTCCTGGTGTTATCCCAGTTGTGGTAAAAAACTATCAGGGCATCTTCATAATCCTGATCTGTAAATCCGGCAATACTTTTAGCATCTGTACTGTCGACAATTATTTTCTGCACGGCAACCTGAGCCATTCGTTCGGTTCCCGTTTCCGCAACTGTCTCTTCTACTTTCTTTACAAAATAGAATTCCTCATTTGGACTCTTTGCCCTGGTTGCCCTCCGTCCATTTACGTAAAGCTGTTCGAAATATGAATCATAGTATGCGACCTGCGGGATGAATGCCTCACAAGCTTTGTTTAATGAGGCAACCGGATTTTCAAATGTGCCTGAATTGTTATCGTTTCCCTTCGGCGAAAGATATATTTTCTGTGCATCAGCTGTAACAGAAGAAATAGAGAAGACTGTAATCAATAACACGGAGAGTGATCTATTTTTCATTTTCTGGATGATAAATAATGAGTACCGAAGTAATTATCTGTCAACGTGACACAAACATCTCCTCATAATGAGGCATCGGATCAAATATCCCTCCACCGGTTCTATAAAAGCTCCTGTTAAGCTCATAAACTCCCTTTCTGACATGAACCCATGAAGCATCTTTCCTTGGATGATATTCAAGCATTGAGTTCCAGTTTTTGTAGTTCTGATGGCCATTGCTCTCAAGTAACCCAAGGTTTCCTATACCCGGGAACTGAGCCAGCCTGGCTGCAACATTTTTGTTCCATTCCACCAGCACCGGATTCACAGTCAGATCGGCACAAAAACACGGAATGTTGCGTTCATAAGCCGCCTGAGCAATCTTCATTGTCATGCTTAAAGTTTTTGCAATTGCCTTGAGTGCTATTGCTTTATATCCCATCTGGATTCGTTTGACTGCATCCTCGACTGTATGGGCGCTTTCATCTGAAGCCAGCCGAACCGGAATATCACTTACATCAATTTCAAGCTCTTCAGGAAAAGGCTCCTCTATTATAACAATCTGATCAAATGCCCCGATATCTTTTGCATGATCAAGGAGCTTCAACAAAGTCTCTTTACTCTCATACCTGCCGTTTGCATCGAAATAGTAAGGAAGCTTCCCATTCTCTGTATATGAAGTTGTTACATTTCCAATAGCTTCATGAATAGCCGAAAGTCTTGCTTTATCTTTTTCCAGCATCTCTTCCTGAGTGCCAGGCTGGCCAATCTTAATCTTCATGAAAAAATATCCCTGATCAGTTGCAGCCTTAATTTCTTCAATAGGGATATTGTATGCCATCAATGGTATTCCGGCAACTTTATTATGATGATGAGAAAGTGCAGGTTTATATGCCTGTGGTATCATTTCATCAAATGTTTTAATACCGTTTTCTTTTGCATAAAGAAGCCATATAGCATTGTCGACTCCCACTAAGGCATTAAGAGCAAACGTTTTACGTAACTGAGGATTAGCTGTTATTTTCTGCCCGTACTCATAAACCTCCGGAAGTATTGAATCGAGCAATTCCACCGGTGAAGTAAAAGTCTGACCATTTATCAGTCTTAATGCCTTATCAGTCAGGGAATACATAAGAGCATTACCTGCATTTTCGGTATGAGATGCAAAAACTTTGGCATCCGACCAGAGGACATTTTGCGTACATAACCCTATGGAATGTGCTCCCGAAGTGCTTGCAAGAAAAGAAGCCGTCTGCCAGATTTCGGTCATATACCCTCCTTTAAATCCAAAAGGACGGATAAGCGGCTCACTTTCAAAGCTTAAGTTGAATTTTGAAATAGTTATCTTTTTTGGTTCAACAGGAGCACAACCTGTCAGAAAAATATCAAACGGCGTAGAGATGACAGCTGCTCCGGCAGCCATGAGTCCTCCTTTAATAAAAGTGCGGCGATTTGTTGACATATCAATAAAGTTCATATTTAGTCAGAAAACCATTAAGAAAATCTACATCCTTCTTCAGTTTTCTGACAATAATTTCCCGTTGTTGTGCTAGCGGTAATTTATCTTCGTCTTTTTCAAGCAGCGGATATTCAATATGGAGTGTCAGCGGTCCTGTAATATTTAATTCTTTTACTGTTTTGAAAAAGAGATCCCAGTTAATCATTCCTTCGCCCATTGGAACTGTGACAGCTCTGGGTTTGCCTGTTCCGGTCACCCATGTAAAATCCTTGATGGCCAGGGTTTTAATCCATGGAGCAAGCAGGCGCAAACCTAATATCCATGCATTAGCACCCTCAACCATTGCATGCCTGACATCATACTGGCACCCGGCAAATTCGGGAGTAAAATCTTTCAGCAGCTCGTAAACATCCCAGACCGGTCCTCCTACCCTGGTTCCTGCATGATTCTGGTATCCGCCATGAATATTGTATTTCTTATTGAGGTCAACAATATCTTTCAGCGTAGCTTTATGTTTCTGAAGCGATTCCCATATACCGGTCTTATAATCAAATTCATAATAACCTAACCTGTAGTGTTTTATGCAAAGCGATGAAGCTGTTTTAAGGACTCTTTCAGTTAAAGGATCTGCTGCTGTGACGATCCCTGTAACCATCATATCGAGGGCAAGATTATGCTTTTTTGCCTCAGCACAAAGCTTTGGCAAAGCTGTTTCAACATCGGCAGGTTCAGCTTTTCCACCCGGTCTGACAGTAAGATCAAAGCCACCGATTCCTGATTTTACAAGGCACTCGCACATAAAATCAAAATCGTATGAATCAAGAGGTTTCGAAAAGATCCTGAGAGGAAATTTCTTTTCTGTTTGAGACTTAAAATCATTATTCAAAGCTGAAGCAAACGGGATAGAAGCACCGGCAGCAACAACTGAAGCAATAAATTTTCTCCGGTTTTGTTTCATAAATTTATTTCGACTTTTTCTTTAATAGACTATTAAAACTAAGTGAGACTCCAGCCCTCCCTGTAAGTTGTCTGAAGGAACTGGTCAGCTTCCGGCATATCAGGGAAACAGAATTTCTCAGGATCAAATTTAAGGAGCTTACCGCTGAGTGTTTCCTTCAGCTCTTTCCTGATGGCAATATTTCCAAGCAGCACTGTTTCGGTCAGCGGACCGGCCCATTCAAAATCAGAACCTGCCGGTTTGCCTCCCTTGCATGCAGCTATCCATTCCTCTTCATGTCCGGGTGAGGATGGAATATATGGTGTCGGAGCTTTATAAGAGTTCCTGAGCGATACCGGAAGGATAGTACTGTCGAGTATCTTTCCTTTATCGCCGACATAGAGAGTACCTCCGGCTTCCATCTTCATACCTTCCTCAAGTTCAGGTATTTGCATCGGACGCATGCCTCCGTCGTACCATGTAAGAGTCACAGGAGGTAAATCTTCGCGCGATGGAAATTCATATCTGACAATCGATGCCAGTGGATAAGAATCTCCGTTACCGAGAGTTGAAACAGCCTGGATACTGGTGGGATATTTAAGCTTCAAAGCCCTGAAAATCGGATCAAGGGAATGGCATCCGATATCGCCAAGTGCCCCGGTACCAAAGTCCCACCATCCACGCCAGCTGAACGGATGATATGCAGGGTGATATGGACGCATTGGCGCTGGTCCTACGAAGAGGTCCCAGTCAAGCTCACCTGGTACAGGCGGAGTATCACCAGACCGATTTACTCCCTGAGGCCAGTAGGTATTAAAGAGTCCGTTGTTTGGCCTGTCAGTCCATACATGCACTTCCCTGATCGGTCCTATTACACCATCCCAGATCATTTCCCTCAAACGGCGTGGACCGTCTGTAGCCTGTCCCTGATTTCCCATCTGAGTAGCCACTTTATACTCCTTTGCTGCTTTAGCCAGCACTTGTGCTTCATACACAGTATGTGTCAGAGGCTTCTGGGTAAATACATGCTTTTTGCGCTTCATTGCTTCAAGACTGATTACAGCATGTGTATGATCGGCTGTGGCGACAATAACTGCATCAATATCTTTCTGTTTATCAAGCATCATCCGGAAATCTTTATACTGTTTTGCACCCGGATAAGTTTTAAATACTGCGGCAGCTGGTTCTCTCCAGTCCACATCACACAGGGCAACAATGTTCTCGGTTTTGGCAACATTTGCTATGTTATTTTTACCCATGCCACCGATGCCGATACCAGCTATGTTAAGCATATCGCTCGGAGCGATATGCCCGAAGCCGGAAATAACGTGTCCCGGCAAAAAAGTTATGCCGGCAACAGCTGCAGCAGAGGTACTTACAAATTCCCTGCGGCTCTTCTTTTTTGGAACTACATTTTTCATGATGAGTTATATTCATTTAATGATTGGTGTCAGCACAATATTCCGATAGGTAACCTTACCATGGTCGCCCTGCAGGTAAATCGGGCCTGGCGAAAATACATCAGAGATTATTGCACCTCCTGTTGGACCATAAATTGGCTGATTATCAATTATTTTGATCCCGTTGAGAATGACTGTCAGGTGTCTTTCGCATAACGTTATATCGAGTGATTGCCACGATCCGGCAGGTTTTTCTGCATTGACGGATGGTTTTATCCGGCTGTAAAGCGCACCCATATTATGAATGTTCAGCTCTTTGCCGTATGAATCTGAAACCTGTATCTCGTACATTCCTCTCAGATAAACACCGCTGTTGCTGCCTGCGGGAACATTAACCTCAAGCTTAAGATTGAAATCTTCAAATGTCTGTTCAGTTCTGAGGTTACCATAACTGATATGAGGGGTACCCTCTGTCTGGACAGGATCATTGATCAGATTACCATCAATGACATTCCAGCCATTAGTTTGTTTTGGTTCTATGAGTCTCCAGCCCGTCAGATCTTTGCCATTGAAAAGATTTATTGGTTTTCCGAATTTCACACTGCTCAAATCGCGAGCAGATGGAACAGGCGGCAACTTAGTGCCGGCAAAGGTGGTTGTATCAATTCCCTTTCCATTGGAACGTGGATTCAGCAATGTCCCTTTTATATGTGATTCTCCATCCTTTACAATCTCAAGCCAGCTGGT
>JAPLEC010000104.1 GCA_026391515.1 Bacteroidia bacterium
AGGGGATAAAGGAAGACAGGTCAAATTGCGTTTTGCGGAAATATTGCAGGCCAATGGTGAACTCTTTACCTCTAACCTGCGCGATGCCAAAGTTACTGATATTTATACTTTGAAAGGCGGAAAAGAGGAAATATGGGAACCATCTTTTATTTACCATGGCTTCCGGTATGTCGAGATCTCAGGTTATCCGGGGAAACCGACTCCTGATGATTTTGAAGGAAGGGTGATTTACGATGATATGAAAACTATCGGTACGTTTGAAACTTCCAGTTCTGTTACTAATCAGATTTTCAAAAATGCCAGTTGGGGAATTATCGGCAATTATAAGGGAATGCCAGTCGACTGCCCACAGCGAAATGAACGCCAGCCATGGTTGGGCGACCGTGCAGTCGGCTCCCAGGGCGAAAGTTATATTTTCGACAATGTGCGGCTATATATCAAATGGCTGGACGATATCCGGAATACCCAGAAAGCCGATGGCAGTATCTGTGATGTCGCTCCTGCTTACTATAAATATTATAGTGACAACATGACCTGGCCCGGGACTTACCTTCTTGTTACGAATATGCTTTACAATCAGATCGGAGATAAAACTTTCATAATAAAACATTACCCTTCTATGAAAAAATGGATGGAGTATATGAGGGAAAGATATATGAACGATAGTTTTATTATAACAAAAGACACTTACGGTGATTGGTGCGAACCTCCAAAAACTATTGACGAGGGACGGGGAAAAAGTGCCGATGTTAAACATCCAAGCAGCCTGATTTCCACTGCCTATTTTTACCATATATTGCAGTTGATGCAGCGTTTTGCCAAACTTACCGGGAACGATGCTGACATACCTGGGTATGCTATCCTGGCAGATAGTATGAAAACAGGATTTAATGGCCAATTTTTAAATTCTGAAAGTTCGTCCTATGGCGTGAAACTAACCGACAACATTTTGCCACTTTGTTTTGGAATGGTGCCAACCAGTCAAACTGAAAATGTAATAAAGAATATTGTTAATATCATTGAAGAAAAGAACAATGGGCATCTAAGCTGTGGAGAAGTTGGTATTCAATGGCTTATGCGGGTACTGACAGAAAATGGCAGGGCTGATGTAGCCTGGGAAATTGCTACCAATACTACCTATCCAGGCTGGGGCTATATGATAGAAAACGGGGCAACAACCATATGGGAACTTTGGAATGGCAACACGGCCGCTCCAAATATGAATTCCTATAACCATGTCATGCTGCTGGGTGACTTGATTGTATGGTATTATGAAAATCTTGCGGGGATAAAATCAAACCCTGAAAAACCAGGCTTCAAAGAAATTATTATGAAACCTGAAATAATTGATGGCTTAGACTTTGTGAAAGCTTCTTACTATTCCATACACGGCCTGATTAAAAGTGAATGGGAAAAAGTGGCGAACACATTCTCCTGGAACATTACTGTTCCCGGAAACTCAAAGGCTTTGGTCTTTATACCGGCAAATGCAAAATCCGATATAACCGAAAACGACGAAAAAGCAACCAGTGTGAAAGGAATCAAATTCCTGAGAATGGAGCAAGACAGGGCAGTATTCGAAGTTGGATCAGGAGAATACCATTTTAAGTCGAAATTTTAAGAAATGGTTAATTCATTTTTATGCCAAAATTTAAACTTCTAGGTATTAACTTATTAATAAATAAACTATCACTAATGAATCGAAGATTTACAACAATTGCACTATTTGCATTTTACATTTTGTCTTTCAATATAAATGCTCAAATAAATTATGATGCCCTTTCCTGGAGGATGAACACTGCTTATAATCACTACCTGATGCGCTACGTTCATCAACAATATGCCGACCGTGAAAATGAAATTTCAAAAGCTTTTCTTTCAAAAGATGCAATGATAGAATACCGTGACGATTGTATACGGCGATATAAAAAAATAATTGGTAATTTTCCGGATAAAGGCATCCTAAATGCAAAGATTGTTGGCACTTCAAAACACGATGGTTTCAGGATTGAAAGAATTATTTTCGAAAGTGTTCCAAAGCGTTATGTCACAGCAAACCTATATGTTCCTGACGGAGAAGGTCCATTCCCCGTAGCTATGGAAGTGTGTGGGCATGGTCTGGGAGGCAAAATACCGGCCCCACAATCTGCTGTACTTTTTGCATTAAATAAGATTGCAGTGCTAGTAGTTGATCCTATAGGACAGGGTGAGCGTATTCAGTTTGTAGATAAGAACAGCCAGACTCTTACCCGCGGTTCAACAACCGAGCATACACTTTTAAATGAAGGTGCAAACTTGCTTGGGAACAACCTTGCTGCATATGAATATTGGGATAATCACCGTGCCATTGATTACCTCGAAACACGCAGCGATATTGATAAATCACGGATTGGAGTATATGGCAGTTCAGGCGGTGGAACCCAAACCTCATATCTGGTTGGCCTTGATGACAGGGTAATGGTTGCTTCTGTATGCAGCTATTTTACGAAACGGGAGCGTGTATTGGAAGAGTTTGGATCTTCAGATGGCTGCCAGCATATTCCATATGAAGGTCGGGAACATCTTGAAATTGCCGATTTTGTCCTGATGATGGCACCTAAGCCTGTTCTTATTATGTCTGGTCTCTATGACTTCGTTGATTACTGGGGTGCTACCCAGGCTTTTGCAGAATTAAGGAATGTTTACTCAGCATTGGGAAGTCCTGAGAAAGTTAGCATGTTTACCATTGAAGATGGCCACGGCATGCCAAAAGCTAAACGTGAAGCACTGGTAACGTGGTTCAGAAAATGGATGTGCGGTGATGATACTCCTGTTAAGGAAAATAAGGAAGTCTCTATTCCCTTTACAGACCTCCAATGTACAACAACCGGCCAGGTTATCACTTCTCTGGCCGATCAGATATCTATTCCCGATTATCATATAAGCTTATCTGAACAGTATGATATTCAGCGTAATGAATTCATTAAGAAAGGCAAATCAGCAGTAAAAGACAAAGTATTTGAGCTTTTAGGAATTTCATTTCCGAAGGAAAAAATAACTGTTGAACAAACCGGATCAGTAAAGTCGCGCAACTATGACATGATCAAATTCCAGATCACCAGGCCGGGTCAAATGCCGGTTCCTTGTGTTGTTATTTACCCTGAAGGCGCTACAAAGAACAGTCCGGTAGTGATCTATCTGAACGAAAGCGGTAAAAATGAAATTCTTACTGATGAGCAAACTATTGGTACATTTGTTAATAGGAATGAGATCCTGGTAGCTGCTGATTTAAGGGGATATGGTGAGACTGCCGATCCAATGAGCCTGAATGATACCAAATACTGGAATCGCGAGTATCGTAACGCTATGATAAGCATGCATATTGGCAAACCGATTATGGGGCAACGAGTCATTGATATCATTTCACTTCTCGATTTTGCTGAGACTGATAATCTCCTTAAAGGGCATAAAGTAAATATTATTGCCAACGGATCTTACGGTCCTGCTGTTGTCCATGCCGCTTTCCTCGATCAAAGGATTGATAAAGCTGATATTTCAAGGTCGGTAAAATCATTTAATGAATATTTGAAAAATCCGATGCAGAGAGATGTGTACACTAACGTCCTTTATGGAATATTAAAATATTACGATCTGAATAACCTGATCGATTTATCAGGGAAAAACAGAATAAGGTTCGTAGATTAAAACAATTTATTTTTGAGAAAGAGCATTCTTATCAGTCAGTTCTTATTGGCAGTGTTGATTTGTTCAGCACAACAAGTTCCCGATTACAAGTCGCTTGATGCCATTAATCCTATAATTTTTGGAGGTAATCATATTATTTATAAGGGAGATACTATTATGCTCGGCCCTAAAGCATTCTTTATTGATGGGCAATTTACAGATGAGAAAGCTTCAAAATACCCTTACGTCTTTAACAGCATTAACAAAGCAGCTGAACATCTGATAAATGGCACTGAAGGATCTCCAATGGTGCTTTATATTGCGCCTTATGTTTACTGGATTGACGATCCTGATGATCCGGCAATACGTATTGGTCAGGGTGGCCAGTCACCCTTCGGATTGATCATCGATTGTGAATGGCTCAGATTTTATGGATTGTCGGATAATGCCGAAAATGTTGTACTTGCCTGTAACAGAGGCCAAACCATCGGTTCTCAGGGTAATTTCACAATGTTCAGGTTCATAGGTGACGGGACCAGCTCTGAAAATATCACCTTCGGAAACTATTGCAATGTAGATCTGGAATTTCCATTAAAACCGGAGCTCAGCAGGAAAAAGAGAGCATTAGCTATTGTCCAGGCACAGCTGATTCTTTGTAACGGCGATAAAATAGTTGCCCGAAATACCAGGTTCATCAGCAGGTTAAATCTCTGTCCGTTTGTTGGCGGGAAGCGTGTTCTTTTCGAAAACTGTCATTTCGAATCCACCGATGATGCTCTTTGCGCTACAGGTTTATATCTTAACAGCACCTTTGACTTCTATAGTTCCAAGCCTTTCTATGCTACCACCGGAACAGGAGCAGTATTACTCAATTGCGATATAAGGGCTCTCACCCGTGGAGATCAGTATTTCACAAAAGGCGGCGGACAGGTTGCAGCTATTGACACGCGCATCAAATCTGAAACTGTAACCTATATTGGCTGGAGGGATATTACTCCCGGAGATATGCGTAATTATCAGTACAATGTATCTCTTAACGGAGAACCGGTATTCATTGGTAAAAACAATCCGGAACTGACAGTTGATATAACAAATAAGCCTCTCCTTGATGCATACCGTTTTATTTATGATGGTAGAGTTGTTTATAATACATATAATCTGTTATGCAGTAATGACGACTGGGATCCAATGGGGATAAAGAACCTTGTATTGTCTGCTGAAAAGCAGAGCGGCAAGAAACTTACAATGATTCCCACACAGTTGCTTCTCAGTCCTTCAAGAGGTTCCCTTGAAACTTCAAAGAATGACATAAAACTTACTGCAAAAGTGTTCAGGTTCAGCAATTGCGAGCAGAAAGGTGAACTCATTAAATGGAGTGTTTCCGAGGTTATTGTCAATGCCTTTACTCCCTCCTGCTTACAGGCAGCAAGCATATTAACCGTTTCACCTTCAAAGTTGGATCCGCCTCAATTCATTTCACTACCAAAGATCTCCAAACCAAAAAATGGAAAACTCACACTTGGTTACAAACTTGATATGAGATTTGAAGATCAGTCGCTGGTTACATGGTATAGATGTACCGGTGCAAATGGTGGCAATCCAATAGAGGTTGCGGTATCGAGGCTGAACAAGCCAATGCTTGAATATGAACTTTCAGCAGGAGATATTGGTTACTTCATGATGGCTACCGTTGCACCAAAACATTTACGTTGCGATGCCGGTGTAACGGTTTCTTTTGTGAGGGGTAAACCGGTTTCTGCAAAAGATGTCAAAGCTGATAAAAATGTGCTTTATACCAACTTCAGAAATGTATCCACGAGGAATCAGACAAAGGTTATTCCTGGCTTCTGGACAATGAGCAGTATTGAATCGCCCGCAAATGATCCAAGGATGAGTGCCGGCAGTGATAGAGATGCCTGGTACTATGGTGAAGGCACTGACGGAGCTGCAGGGCAGATCGGACTCCTCCAGGGCAGAAGTGCAAGATTGCTTTATACTCCGGTGGGAACCGAATTCGGAGATATGAAACTCTCTATGACAGTGGCTCCCAGCAAAACTGCCGGCCAGGGCTTCAGCATAGCCCACCTTTATATGGATGTTCTTATCAAGTTTGACACAAAAACGATGACCGGGTATGCCCTGAGGTTTATAAGAACGACAAAATACCACGATGCAGTGGATTGCATGTTTGTAAAATACGACAATGGTAAAGTCACGGAGATCAGTAAACCTGTTTCGACAAGCTGCTACAGACCGATATGCAACATAATAGTGGAAGTAAAAGGCAATAAGATCATTGCTCATGCTGATTCTCCTGCAGAGTATTTTAAGATCCCTGACCGTCCTGAAGTGGTTACGGAAGTTAATATGGATATTGAAATCAATCCTGGCAGATCAGGAGGCTTTGGCATTGAGTATAACGGAGGTGCCGCTACAATGATCAAAGAATTGAAAGTCGAATGGAAATAATTGTTGTTAAACTATAGATGGAACTGGTACGAAAATTCAAACCTAAATTGGATTAAAAATGATTAAAAACATCTATTTAACATATTCTGGTTTATTCTTATTTTTTTTTCTTACCAGATGTCTGAGCAGCTATTCTCAATATTATGATACTTCGAAAAAGGATTATTACAGTAATCCTGTATTGGGTGGAGATTATCCCGATCCATCTGTCCTCAGAGTGGGTAAAGATTATTATTTGACTCATTCCTCTTTCAACTATTACCCAGGATTGCTGATCTGGCACTCAACTGATCTTATTCACTGGCAAAGAGTATGTCACGCCTTGCATAAAAATGTAGGTTCGGTCTGGGCCCCCGACCTGATAAAATATAAAGACAATTATTACATCTATTTCCCCGCAGGAGGAACGAACTGGGTTGTCATTTCCAGGTCACCTGAAGGTCCATGGTCTGAGCCGGTTGATCTTAAATTAAAAGGATTTATCGATCCTGGTCACGTGGTTGGTCCGGATGGAAGCCGATATCTTTATCTATCAAAGGGTTACATTATTCAACTTGCTGAAGATGGATTATCGACCATCGGAGAACC
Organism: Bacteroidia bacterium; assembly: GCA_026391515.1. Lineage (GTDB taxonomy): Bacteria > Bacteroidota > Bacteroidia > Bacteroidales > VadinHA17 > LD21. The sequence goes on from JAPLEC010000104.1 coordinate 6,721, forward strand.
AAAGTATATATATGGAGGCTGGGAATTCCCAAAATCATGGAGCACTGAATGTTTCTGTCTTGAATCACCAAAATCCACAGTTAAAGACGGATTTTATTATCTTACTGTAGCCGAGGGAGGAACAGCTGGTCCTGCGACTTCGCACATGGTGGTTTCAGCTCGGGCAAAATCGCCATTTGGACCTTTTGAAAATTCACCATATAACCCGATAGTACATACTGAAAACCGTACAGAACGCTGGTGGAGCCAGGGTCATGGTACTCTGGTCGATGATGTTAATGGCAACTACTGGATAATGTATCATGGTTATGAAAGTAATTTCCATACACTTGGAAGACAAACATTGATGCTGCCTGTGAAATGGAATGCAGATAAATGGTTTCTGGTACCGGCAAGTGTGAAAAGCTATGATGATATTCCTAGACCTTCCGGCGTGAAATCGGCGGATGGGACTGATCTGTCAGATGATTTTTCCGGAAATAATTTAAGATTGCAATGGCAATTCTATAAAAGATATTCGCCCGACCGGGCTGATTTGAGCGATGGCAAATTAATTCTTAAGGCTGAAGGAAATTCCTTTGATGACAGCTCTCCCCTGCTGGTGAATTCTGCCGATCACAAATACGAAATTATCACCGAATTTACCATCGGTGATGATGTAACTGCAGGACTCTGCTTATATTACAATGAGACAGCCAATGTCCGCATTTCTGTTGATACAGCCCGTTTTACAGTATTTGTTCAGAAAAACGCCAAGATCAGAGAAAAAAATACTCTTGGGAACCATGGTTTTCTAAGGATACTGAATGATGAAAATGAAGTAAGCTTCTATTTCAGCGCTGACGGCAAAGATTGGACCCGGGTTGAGAGAAGCCTTGATGCCACAGGCTACAACCACAATGTTTTCGGTGAATTCCTTAGTCTGAGGGCTGGTCTTTTTGCTTTCGGAAACGGGAAAGCGGTCTTTGATATTTTTATATACAGAAAGCTAAGATCTTTAATTGCCTGCCTCTAAAACTGCTGGTGCTTTTACCTGGAATGATGATCAGTCACTCGAGCTTACCTTGCGCAATATAAAACCGGTGGCCGGCTACCGGCTACAGGCTACCGGTCAAAGAAATAACAAAGCCGGAACAAAAATGCCACGGCTATGATCCTGTAAATAACTGGTACATAACAGAAAATGCAGGTCATGAAATTGTCTTTTATGACATATCAACCGGAGAAACCGTAAAAACA
>JAPLEC010000111.1 GCA_026391515.1 Bacteroidia bacterium
GGAAATCGTCTTTCATGAGGTCCTTCAGAAGCCGGTACGATCTTCTTGAAAAAACATTGTATGGCAGAAGTGAATAGTGATTTAAAATAAAAGTTCTTCTGGGATAGTAATTTACTGTCTTGCAAAGAGTTTCCAGCTCACGGGAATGTGGCCGTCCATACTCAAAACAATGCAGATGGATATTTATCCCGAGTTTATTCAATGATCTTATTCTGTGAAATGAATCGATCATTCCGCCATAATCAGCAGGGTAGGGGATGTTCAGGGTAATTATATGAAGACTTTTGTTCAATTAATTATTCTTTAATACAGCGAACAGAATGGCCAGAATTTTTATCTTCTGAGGATGAATATAAATGTCTGGAATTGTACTCCATCAACCCACACTCAACATCTGTGGGATCATCACTCAAAGTAGAACTCCACCAGCAGGTACGTTCATGTAAATCGGAAAATGTGCCATCCAAGGACCGAACTCCTCCCATGAGAGCGGAAAAAAGTGTTTCTTTCGCAGTTACTTCCTGTGGAATAACGTAATATAATGTAAGTCGTCTTTCTGAGTTATCACCAGCATAGGAATCCAAACTATCTTCCATTATTTCCCATTCATCATAACTCGGCAAACGCCAGCCAGTCGGGCATAAACCACGAGAATCGGCAGTTGTGTACCAGTTGTATAATTTACCATAGACTTTGGCAGTGTCAGGTTTATTGTCATAATTACAATATGCCCCTGTCGTAAGATTACTCCATGCCGTGCCATCGGAAATATTGGGTATAGGATTGCCATTACGGTATTTGGTTGTTTTTAAGTTTTCAGCCATCCATATCTGAGTGCCGATCAATACAGTATTATACACATTACCGTCAATATCGGTTATACTTTTGGAAGGAGTGAATTTATTGCCGGTATAAAGTAAACTTTTAATTTCAGACTTCGTTGCGTCATCAAAAGCAGTTTTGCCGGCAGTAGTCTTTAATTCAGTATTTGCCCCTTTTTCCAATAGTAGTTTTACTATATCAGTCTTCCCTTCGACAACGGCAGCATAAAGTGCAGTTTCTCCTCTAATATTCTGTACATCCATATTTGCCCCTTTATCCAATAAAAGATTTACGATATCGGTACTCCCTTGCTGTGAAGCCGAATACAGGGCAGTTTCTCTTTCAATGTTCTGTAGATTCACATTAGCCCCTTTATCCAGTAATAATTTTACTATTTCTGAATGGTCGCTTTGTGAAGCTTGTATAAGTGCAGTTCCTTTGTAATTTGTCCGAAAATCCACTTTTGCTCCTTTATCCAGTAACAATTTTACAATTTCAATGAACCCGTGCTGAGATGCCGACATAAGTGCGGTTGTCCCATTGACTGTTGTTAAATCCGTTTTCGCTCCTTTATCCAATAATAACTGTACAATTTCAACATTTCTATGTTGAGCAGCCACGTGAAGAGCAGTTAATCCATCAATATTCTGCATATCCAAATTTGCCCCATTATCGAGCAACAGCTGTACGATACTCGAATTCTCTATTGAAGCTAACATCAGGGCAGTTACTCCCTCGTTTGTCTGAATATTTACTTTAGCCCCTTTTTCCAGCAGCATTTTAGGAACATCAGTAGAACCATAATATCCTGCATAATATGAAGCATACATTAATAAGCTCATCCCATCTTTATCCCTGCAGTTAACGGAATCTACCAATGACACTAATGAATCTGCCTCCTGTAGACTTTCATTTTTAAGAGCATTAATTAATTTTTCGGCTTGCTCTCCTGTTTGTGCTTGTAAGAGATCCATTGCTTTTATGTTAACAAAGAGGCTTTTAATATCTGAAGTTCCTGCGTAATCAAAAATCGTAAGGCCGTTATTATCTTTTAAATTGGTATTTGCACCTTTTTCAAGCAATAGTTTCATGACTTCAGCATGTCCGTCTTCGAAAGCAAGTATCAACGCTGTTTTCCCATCATTTGCCTGCAGATCAATCTTTGCTCCTTTGTCCAGCAATAGTTTTACAATATCAGTAAACCCATTCAGGCAAGACAGCATCAAAGCAGTTGCTCCATCATTTGCCTGAATATTTATCTTAGCTCCTTTATCCAGTAATAGCTTTACAATTTCGGTAGAACCATCCCAGGAAGCCCAGTTCAGCGCAGTTCCACCATTATCTGATTGTAAATCCGTTTTTGCTCCTTTATCCAGTAATAACTTCGCAATTTCAGCTTTTCCTTCCTGGGCAGCCAATATCAGGGCAGTAACTTTATCATCTGCCTGCAAATTTAAATCTGCTCCTTTTTCAATCAATAGCTTCACGGTTTCTGTTTGTCCTTTTTGTGAAGCTAACATCAATGCAGTTGTTCCATCGTTTTCGTGTAAATTCACCTTTGCTCCTTTATCAAGCAACAGATTTACGACTTCTGTATGGCCGTTTTGGGAAGCTAACATCAGGGCGGTTGCTCCATTATCTGTTTGAATATCTGTATTGGCCCCTTTATCGAGTAAAAACTTTACTATTTCGGTTTTTCCGATTTCTGAAGTTTTGATCAGTGCAGTTGCTCCATCATCTCCCTTTAATTCCAAATTCGCTCCTTTATCCAATAATATCTTGCACACCTCTATATAACCTTTTAATGAAGCATTTATTAACAGGCTGTTTCCGCTATAATAATCCCGGTAATTCACAGAATCTACCAATGGTACTAATGCTATTGCGTTATCGAGTTGCTCAGAGGTTATTGCATTCATTAATCCTTCAGCCGGATCTCCTTCATTTATGTTGAAGGTCTCATTTAATTCCATATTCTTTAGCAAACTTTCAATATCGTTTTTTCCCGAATAATCAAAAATCGTTGAGCCTGTTTTATCTTTTATATTCGGATTTGCACCTTTTGCCAGTAAAAGTTTTATGACATCACTATGCTCATTTTGGTAAGCTTGTATCAGTGAGGTTGTTCCATCATTGGCCTGTAAATTCACATTTGCCCCTTTATCAAGCAAAAGCTCTGCTGTTTCCACTTGTCCGTTTCGGGAAGCCCATATCAATGCAGTTTCTCCATCATTTGCCTGTAAATCCACCTTTGCTCCTTTATCGAGCAATAATTTGACAATTTCTGGATCTCCCCTATTGGAATACATCAGAGCAGTATATCCATCATTTGTCTGTACATCCACCTTTGCTCCTTTGTCAATTAATAGTTTCACGGTTTCCATTTGCCCGTTTTGCGAAGCCCATATCAATG
>JAPLEC010000371.1 GCA_026391515.1 Bacteroidia bacterium
CACATGGTCACCGGATGGTCACTCTTCAGCTCCGACAGCAGTATCTATGCTGCATGCAGGTGTTCTTATGAAGCTTGGAGGTTATGGTGCTTTCAGAGTTGCTATTTATCTTATGCCTGAAGCAGCGAAGGAATTATCGTGGCTATTTATAATTCTTGCGACAATCAGCGTCGTTTATGGTGCATTCGGTGCAATAGTTCAGAAGGACCTCAAATACATTAATGCCTATTCTTCGGTAAGTCATTGCGGACTCGTATTATTTGCAATACTTATGATGAATAAAACAGCCATGAACGGAGCGATATTACAGATGATCTCACACGGTCTGATGACAGCTCTGTTCTTCGCCCTGATAGGTATGCTTTATGGCCGCACACATACGCGATTGATCAATGAGATGGGTGGCCTAATGAAAGTAATTCCCTTTTTATCAGTGTGCTATATTATTGCCGGACTTGCATCTCTGGGACTTCCCGGATTAAGCGGATTTGTTGCAGAAATGACAATTTTTGTAGGTGCTTTCCAGCATCCGGATCTGTTCCACAGGATAGCTACTATTATTGCTGTTTCATCGATTGTCATAACTGCAGTTTATATTCTGAGAGTTATTGCAATTCTGCTTCTCGGACCGAAAACCGATCCACACTATGAACATTTTACAGATGCAACGTGGTTCGAAAAAGTTTCTGCAGTTACTCTGATCGGATCGGTCGCTGCAATTGGTCTTGCTCCATTCTGGCTGTCGTCAATGATTGGAGTCAGCATGCAGCCAATAATAGAAAAGATTTTATTTTTGACTAAATAGATATATGAGCTTACAAGATTTTTCATTAATGCGTCATGAACTGATCCTTACAGCCGCTGCTGTTTTGGTTCTTATCGCTGAAATCTTCTGGAATCCAGCCAAAAAGAGATCAATCAGCCTCTTCTCCATAATTTTGTTTGCAATTGTCACTATTATAGGATTTCTGCCAATACCGCGGGGTATTTTGTTCGGAGATATGTACATTTCGGCAGATTTAAGAATACTGATAAAAAATATACTTAATGTCGGCGTTCTGATTGTACTGATCCAGTCTGTTACCTGGCTCAATAAGGATGAAAACTATGAAAAGATAAGCGAATATTTCGTTCTGATTTTATCGACTCTGATCGGGATGGACTTTATGATTTCATCGGGTCATTTTCTGATGTTTTATATTGGCCTTGAGCTTGCAACGATTCCTGTCGCTGCACTGGCAGCTTTTGAACGTTACAAAAACAAGTCAGCAGAAGCAGGTATAAAGCTTATACTCATTTCAGCATTGTCTTCAGGGATTTTATTATACGGATTATCAATGATTTACGGGAGTACTGGCTCAATGTATTTTAATGAGGTACGGGACTCCTTCAGAGGCACCAATCTCCAGATTCTTGCATTTATTTTCTTCTTTTCAGGAATGGCCTTTAAAATTTCGATTGTTCCTTTTCACCTGTGGACTGCTGATGTCTATGAAGGAGCACCGGTAAATATAACTTCATTTCTTTCAGTCATTTCAAAAGGAGCGGCACTTTTTATTTTCATCGTTCTTCTTTTCAGCGTTTTCCCTGTAATAATGAGAACCTGGCAGAAAACTATA
>JAPLEC010000269.1 GCA_026391515.1 Bacteroidia bacterium
TATTTTAATAATTATAAACTAAAATTGGAAAAAACATAATTAAAAAATTATTTTTTTATATTCCATTCATCAAAAAAAATACAATACCGTGCCCACAAAATGACATTTAAAATAGTATAATTTAAATCAAAAGGCGGTATACTCTTGACATCCGGTATTACTTATATTATAGGCTAAGAAGATTTATTAAAATTATGGAATAGGAGAATCCCATAGCATACTTTGCAGCCTGTATTTTTATTTCGGCTTTCCTGCTCTTCCAGATTGAGCCGATGATTGGTAAATATTTCCTGCCCTGGTTTGGGGGGACACCTGCAGTCTGGTCAACGGTGATGTTATTCTTCCAGGTTCTCCTGACTGGCGGTTATGCTTACGCGCACTGGTTAATAGGAAAAGGACGCAGAAGAGAAATCATTCACCTGGTTTTAATTTGCTTCTCTGTGGTACTGATGCTGGTACTCAGCCTGGCCTGGAAATCACCGGTTACTCCCGATGACGGCTGGAAGCCAAACAATCCGGGCTTTCCGATCTGGGAAATATTCAAGCTGTTGACTATCTCGGTTGGGTTACCTTTTTTCCTGCTTTCGACCAACAGTCCGCTTATGCAAGTATGGTTTAACAGAACTTATCCGGGACGGTCACCATATAAACTTTACGCCCTTTCCAATGTCGGCTCGCTGGTGGCGCTGCTTAGTTATCCAATACTGGTTGAGCCATATCTGACTATGCAGAATCAAGGATACATCTGGTCTCTTGGCTATGTCTTGTTTGCAGCCTTGGTCCTGTATGGCGTGGTTAAAACTATTAAGTTTAATAAGGATTTCAATACTAACCAGGTTGTTCCGGCAACAATAGAGTCCAAAATACGCCCGGACAAAAAGTCTCGTGTCTTGTGGGTTATGTTGAGTGCCTGTGCGTCAATGCTTTTACTAGCTATGACCAGTCATATCACACAAGAAGTAGCAGTCATCCCATTTCTATGGATCCTTCCTCTATCTATTTATCTGCTATCCTTCGTTCTGGCTTTTTCCGGTGAACGCTGGTATTCGAGACAGATTTACCTGGTTTTACTTTTCCTAATTATACTAAGCTTTCGCTGGGTATTATCGTCAGGTCCGAATTTGGGTATTCCTGCACAACTGGCGATTTATATGGCGGCATTATTTGTATGTTGTATGATCTGTCATGGCGAACTCTATCGACTTAGGCCATCTCCGGAATATCTGACATCGTTTTATTTTATAGTCTCGGTAGGGGGTGCGCTGGGGGGTGTTCTGGTTAATTTCGTTGCACCATATATATTTAAAGGCTATTGGGAATTACCCCTTAGCCTTGTTTTTTGTTCTTTATTACTTTTGACTTTGATGTTTTTTTATAAAATTCGCTTGCGTTTCAGGCTGTTATTTATATTGAACAATGTGCTTATCATCTGCGTGGTATCAATTTCTGCTTTGATAACCTATTGGTACATTGATGCCATGTATAAAGACACACTTGCATCCTACAGGAATTTTTATGGTGTAATACGTGTCATAGAAAAAGATGAAAAAGGATGGCCCTCAACTGCATATCAGCTGCTACACGGAAAAACCATTCATGGTGTCCAACTGGAGGAAAAGACCCAGCGCAAGCTTGCTACAGCTTACTACAGTGAAAATAGTGGTGTTGGGTTGGCGATCTTAAACCATCCCGAAAGGGGCAAGGGGATGAGCATTGGAGTGTGTGGATTGGGTGTTGGTACTCTGGCTGCATACGGGCAACCTGGTGATACATACAGGTTTTATGAAATAAACCCGGCTATTATTCAGTTGGCGCAAGGAGAAGGTGATTATTTTAGTTATCTGATGGACAGTCAGGCACAGATCGAAGTTGTGCCGGGGGATGCGCGTATCTCACTAGAAAGAGAGCTTGCCGCCGGCAATAAGCAAAATTACGATATACTTGTGCTGGACACTTTCAGCAGTGATTCAATCCCCGTACATCTCCTTGATCTTCAGGCTTTTGAGTTATACTTACAGCATCTTCGGGAGGATGGTATCCTGGCAGTGCATATTTCAAACAGTAATCTGGACCTGGTGCCAGTTGTTTGGAACTTAGCTGACCATTTCAAGCTGGCACGGGTATTAATCGATGATCC
>JAPLEC010000271.1 GCA_026391515.1 Bacteroidia bacterium
TGCAGGATGCAATGTCGATGCAGGCCCAGGCGGAAAGAGAACGTCAGGCAAGAGTGATACTGGGTGATTCTGAGCGACAGGTGGCAGAGAAGTTTGGAGAGGCTGCCAAAACATATGCTAACGATCCTGTAGCTCTTCATCTGAGGGCCATGAACATGCTTTATGAAGGATTGAAGACGAACTCTACAATAGTAATTGTTCCAAGCTCAGCACTTGAGACCATGCAGTTAGGCGGTCTTACTGGAATAACAGCAATGACCATGGGGTTAACTCAGGAACGTGAAAAAAAAGAGAAGGGAAATGAGTCTGGCAAAATAAAATAACACCAATGACCACTAGAGATTTATACTTTAAAATGTTATCCTGTAATGCCCATATAATGCATTTATATTAGAAGATTTAATTAATAATCAGGTAAATTGGTGTTCGGCTTGCTCTCTTAATCATCCTTCCGTCCAAAATCCAAGGGAAACGTGTGGATGGATATATGCCTATTTTTAGTATCAGGGGTACGTTGACAAAGCAAAGTGTCAGGTATTACTTCAACATTTTCTTCTACCCCTGTGATAATTTTTGGCACCCCCTGGTATAGTTTTAGCCTGGTGGTCAACTCGTTAAAATATTGCAAAGCTGATTCTTTATTTTTAAAACACCTGCTAGGGTTCCTGTCAAATTGTTCGTTCGAAGGGATTGCTTCCCTAATATAGTTTCATCAATGGATAGAGTTATATGTTTAAAAGTACTTATCTCTATACTATACGATGATGGTTGATATTAGGTTAAATTAAAATTGACTGAGGTAACCTACTTTCGAGACAGACTGACAGTCTTCGTCAAATCGTAAGCAGTTAGTCTGGTTCTCCTATTTCTCCAATAAACACATGTTTAAATTAAACTTATTGTAAATATTTCAAAATAAATGAATTATGTTAGGATTATCAATATATTATTCGTAACTTATAAAATAAGTATTTTGAAATTTGTTATTAATAAATTAAAATTTTTAATGTGGAAAACAAAATTGTAAAAACAAAAAAAAGTAGAGTTGCCGTGACATCAACATCTAAAGAAACGAAAAAGATAATTTCCGAGGAAGATATTCGGAATAGGGCATTTGAGATCTTTCAAGATAATGACAATCCTTCTTCTAATGAACTTGATAATTGGTACTACGCTGAAAGAGAGTTGAATGGATATTACAAATAGGTTAATCTAAAGATTGTACTTTTTGAAAAATAAGTTTTATGCAGAATTTTATCAAATAATTGTCTAAACATAAAAACTAATTATATGAAACTAATTGAATTCGAAGGTGTTGACAACTACGGAAATGAGTGTAAAATTTTAATTAATCCTGAACATATTGAATCAATTTATACGGTTACAAATAAAAGCAGGATTGGAATAGGTCTGGTTTCTGGAAATCCAGTTGAGGTTAATCATACTCTTAAAGAGGTTAAAAAGAAATTAAGTATTGATATTGAAAGCACAGATTATAAACGCACTGACGAAGCCCATTAAATAGTTCCTTCCCTTGCATATCTAAAACAAGTATTATGAAAAAGGCCAAATTGATTAACAATAATGGTCTTACAGAAAGTGAACTCTGGCAACTACTTTTAGATGCTCTCATGATTCATTTTAAAAATCATAATGCTAAGATTTTAGAAGTTTCTGATATTTCATTCACTTATGAGCTAACGACCGGAAATGATGATTTCACTTATTATCAAGTAGAATACACTATTAGTTCATCAGATGGTTTAAATATTTCTTGGAGTGAAGCCGAGCAGATTAAAAACATCTGACTCATACTATTGAATAAATCTAAATAAAACCTAGTCAATATTTGGCTGAGTTTTTACTATTTTTTAAAGGTTTAAACTACTTAATATATCTTAAAAATGATATTATTTGGGAAAATACTTGAAACCATAACGAATACGGGCTATATATTATCAACGAGTAATACATTTTCTTAAGTTTAAGAACTTTCTTAATAGAATGAAATTAACACATGAAAATAAAGTAGAAAAATTTTACTCTCATGGTTCTGATATTAGACGATTTCAAGAAGGAGGGTATTTATCATTTGGTTATTGGACAGATGAAATCATTGATTATCATCAAGCTGCTGAAGCATTAATTAATCGTATACTTAAATTTGAAAAACCACTTAACAGTGGGATGGTTCTCAATGTGGCATGCGGATATGGTTCTGAAACGTTGAAAATATATGAAAAAATCTGTCCTGAAAAAATTATAGCCATTGATATTACAGATTCACATATTGAATATGCAAAACTTCAAATAAGTTCATTAAACTTATCTGATCGTATTCATTTTGAAAAGATGGATGCTTGCAAACTGAGTTTTCCACCTGATAGTTTTGATTATGTGATTGGTATTGAAGGACCAGCACATTTTAATACACGAGAGGTATTTTTGAAAAAGGCATATGAAGTGCTTAAACCAAATGGTATTTTATTACTTTCAGATATAATAGTTGATAATATAGAAACAGAAAAAAATCTATACAATAGAATAATTGGCAATTTTTGTGCAAAGCACTGGTATATGCCCAAAGATAATTGGATGTCAATAGAAGAGATGAAAGCATTATTAAATGGAATTGGATTTATAATTAATACCATTGAAAGTGTAGGGGAAAATGTTTATCCAGGATTTTCGCATTATAATCTAAAATTAGAGTCAGTAAAAAATGCAATCCACACAAGAGGAATTAAAATTGGTTTAGCACTTACATTTATTTCTTGGTTACTTGGATATGTTTATAGAAGAAAGCTGATTGATTATGTTTTTCTAAGAGCAATAAAAAAAGGATAGTATTTTTAGCATTGATGTACGTTGCACAACACCGCATATAGCCAATAGTGAGGATTACGAGCAAGCGATTATCTGCACTCCTCAATTAGGTTGGTGTACCAGATCAAGTAAGCGCTCCGATATGCGCTAGGGCCAATCAAGAAAGTAAGTTTCCTGCTTTGTGGGACAGGCTGTCGCAGTTTTTGCAAATCACTTCTTGATTAATAATGAGGAGAAAGTCAAAATAACACATTACAATAGCCCCTATTTTATATGGTTGGTTCTACCAAGGAAAGATAGTGGTTGTAACAGGCTTATAAACAGTCAAAAACACATACAACTACTCTATATCTTTACAGGGATAAAAATCTCAAGAATCCTTTAAAAGTCTTTCTGCTTTATGCCAGTCATCTAATGCAGTTCCATGTTTCCCATGATCAATGCGCTGGTGGTAGATTTCATACGCTTTTTTACGAATCTCTTCTTCACTCGGTACGGATTCACTGGTAGTAACTATCTCGCTCTTTACTATTTCACCGACCTCAGAAGTTTTCTTTGGTTTGTTGATTGCCTTAACTTTTGAAGTTTTCATTATTCCCAATTTTATCCTATTAAAAACATTGTTTAATATGTATCAAATTTACAATATTTATTCATTCTTTTCCTCTCCCTCTTCTACTCCTTATTCATTATGTTTACCCAAACCTTATAATGCATTGAAAATGAATGAGTATACTAATGTCGGTTACTGGGAAAATTTGGTAATCTGACCACCTTTAACCAACATCGTTTTTTTACGTGTTGAAAATTTCCTTTCTTGCCTTCAAATAATGCCTTAGTATTTTTATTAGAGCATTCCTCCCTCATCTCATACTTTGCAAGTTCAGTATTGAGGAACTCCAAAGATCATTATTTTACATAACTTTATACAAAAATTATGAAAAGGATAGTCGTCAAAAATGAACCTCTTGTCAAAAAATCAGTAATTATTAAATATAAAGAAGAATTTGAAAAATTTTTACGAATGTCTCAAAATGAAGGTTATACAATTAAAAAACTATGGATACCAGACATCTGGTATGGTAGAAAAAATCCTAAAACATGCGAAAAACATATCCATTATGCACGACTTGGTTATGTTGATTTGAATTATGAATATGCTCCTGGATTAAAGTTTCCATTTGATCCAGATTGTAACGATGAAATCGAAAAAATTGATTGCCATTGTTGGATGGGATATGATTTGAATGCATCCATTTAATTATTTTATATAAAGAAGTTATATCTTCATAATATTTCTTTATATCAAGATTATTAGGGCTTTTGCTTTAAATTAAGTAATATGAAATTCAAAAGGAGTATTATTTACACGATTATTACATTTATTGTTGGGTTTTTTTATGCATTCTACGTTGAACCTAAACCAATTGCATCAATAGGCCATATTGGATTAATTATTGCACAAACGATAGGTTATATGCTTGCAGGATTTGTACTTGGTGCAATTATATTATTGGTATTAATGATTTTTATAAAACGGATAAAACAAGAATTTTGGAATCTTGCAACTCTTATTATGATGGGAGCAGTAATTTTATTTATACTAGCAGATTTATTTTTATAGTTATTTCAAATAAAAATGCGGTATCTCCTAATTGAAAAACTCCTCGTGCTAAAGGAATTATGTCTCGCTGCAATACAACTACTATTTAAAAGTAGATTGAAGGAAATGCCGCAGAATCTAATGTTATGGTTTATTTTCTCTTACTCGCTACAACGGGAAGGCTCTTGCAACGCAAGGCGTTGCAGGGCTTTCCGTTGCTAAGCATCCCCCTCGGGAATCGCCACAGGCAATTCTCCGTCTCGCTACAAAGCAAAACCCTTCCCTCAAAACGGGAGGGTTTTTCTCTATCAATTTCCCCACAGGGAATCGCCGACTTCGTCGGACGAAGGCGACTACGTCGGCCTAAGTCCGAAGGCTATTCTCTCCAAAAATAAAAAACCCGGCATAAAGCCGGGTCTTTACACATAAAAACCAAACTGTCTTAAAGACGTGTGAGCACAAAATCCTTGACAGTAAGGTTCCCTTCGATAACTTTTACCCCTGAAAAGCTTACAGTATCATAGTTTTGTTTTGTGGCAAACAGAGAATATGTTCCCGCAGGGACCCCAAGAAAAGCATAGTGTCCCAGTGAATCAGTAAAAGCCTTCGATAATATAGAATCCTGCTTTACCCAGACCTCTGCATTTGCAAGTTTAACTTTGGAAGTATCTGTAACAATGCCAGTTATTCTTCCAGCTGTCGTATTGTTGACGGCTCTTATCACAGGCTTAAAAATAAATCCATTTATTCCATAAGGATTATCCAGATTGCCTCTCATAACAAAGGATCCTGAAAGATCAAAATCAAGAAGTAGTTCTGAAGTTAATCCTCCCTCAACAATTATTGCAGGTTTAATAAAGATTTTTATCCCTGTATGTTGACCGCTGGGCACCTTAACATTGAATGTATCACCATCTTTTATTTTAAGACTGGCCTTATCTACATAAAGTCTTACAAGGTCATATTTACCCTGTGGGATTTCAATTGCCGGCAAAGTTTCCGTGATACCGTTTCTAAGCTCTAAAAGGTTGAATGTCAGGGTATCATCTGAAACAACAATATACGGATTGCCGTCACTTATTGTGTCACCGGCTTTTCTGATCTCAATTTTTGTTATTGTAACTGTAGCAGATTCAATAAAATTTATAGGAAACGGAGCATCAGTCACCTTAACAACAAGCTGGCCCGGACCTTCATTGTAGTCGGTTGTTTTACTGCAGGATGAGATTGTTATCAATACAGCTGCAGAGAGAGTTAAAAAAAATAGTCTTTTCATATTAAGTTTAAAATTGATTTCATGTTTAAAAGTACCATCATCAAAATGAATTTTTAATGAAGATTTCAGATTAGGATTATTTTTTGCCGGTATTTGTTCCTCCTGCTGCTCTCCCTTTTTTCTGCTCCTGAACCATGATAGCATCCTATGCACTTATGCCAGCGCTTATCATCAAAACAACAATGGTCATTAAAATCGATCTTTTCATTGCTTAAAATTTTAATTAAAATAAAATGATTTTAGGCACGAAAGTAAAGTTGCTGAAATGAAGAAAAAATGAATATCAAGGGAAGATGAAAGAAAAAACCGTACCCTTTTCCGGTTCTGAAATAACGGATATTTCAATTTTATGAAAGTCAGCTATTGTTTTGGTTATTGCCAATCCGATTCCTGTTCCTTCTCTTTCAGCTTCAGATTTGGTTCTGAAACGTTCAAACAAAGTGTTCTTCTGAGCTTCAGTCATTCCTTTTCCGTTATCTGTGATATTTACAATGAACCTGCCCTGTCTCAGAAGGCTGTTTACAGTTACCTCTCCGCCGGCAGGAGTATTCTTTACTGCATTATTAATAACATTGTAAAACATTGAATAGATAAGTGACCGGTTCGCCCCACTGAAATGAAGTTCCTCTGTAAGCTCTTCATTTAGAATAACATTCTTATCCTCTGCAATAGGCTTTAACTCCATAATGTTTTCCTGCAAGACCTCATTGAGGGAAATAGTTTCATCACAAATAAACTGATGACTCTCAATTCTTGCAATCAGTAATAATGAATTCACAAGGCTCTGAAGCCTGTGAAGGGTCTTAAGCGATTCTTCAATTTTGACAGAGACATCAGGTTCAAGATTTTGTTTTAAAAGAAGATTTTCCAGCTTGCTTCTTAAAACTGAGATCGGCGTCAGAAGTTCATGGGAAATGTTTACTGTAATTTCTTTCTCTTTCCGGAATAGTTCATCGATATTCTCCATCAGTTCCCTGAGAGCCTTGTCGAGGTTATAAAAATCTGATGTTGTGGTCTTTACAGGTGTTTTCTCAAACAGTGAAGGATTAGAGATCCCTTTAAGCTTTGAAGTTATCTTATCGAGAGGACGCAGCAGAAAATGCGTGTACTGGATGTCGGTAAGAAGTGTAATAATTATTATAAAGACCAGAAATACCAGAATGACACTTGTAATGTTCTTTTTTGCATCAAGGATGCTGGTAAGGCTTTTTCCAACCTCAAGAAGATACATCTGGCTATCAATACGGAAAGAATAATTGAGGACCCGGTAAGTAATTTCTTCATTCTCGATCAGTCTGCTGGTTTCTTCGATGAAATTAAAATTCTCTCCAGTCTCTATCTTTTCCAGACTTATGAATTCTTCTTTTAGGATATTATAACTTCCAAAAGCGTCAGACGATTCTGAGCTTATGAAAGGTTCGATACCAGTTTCTGAGATCAGGGCAATTACCTTTTCTCTTTTTTCAATAAGATCATTATCAATCTGTCTGAGGTTGATTCTTTCAATAACAGGGGGTATAAGAAGAAGGAATAAAGCTGTAAAAAAAAGCTTCGAGAGCAGATTGAACAGTGAAAGCTTTAATTTTAGTTTCATCATAGAGGCAAAATTCTTCCTATTGATTTAAATTGATCCTGTACCCTATCCCCCTGACTGTTTCCAGCCATGGAGCAGGAGCATACACATTAAGCTTCTTCCTGAGATTCTTGATATGAACATCAATGAAGTTGCTATCGTACTGGTCATCAAGCAGATTACCCCAGATATGCTCATAAAGCTGTTGTCGTGTAAGTACTTTCCCATGATTAATAACGAGATAATAAAAGAGATCAAACTCCTTTTTAGTTAGTTCAACCTCCATGTCCCCGCAACATAATTTCCGTGATTGTACCAGTATAGTGAAATTTTCGAGGACAATATCGCTGGCAATTATATTGAACTTCCTTCTGGCCACTGCATTTATTCGCGATAACAATTCAATGAGCGCAAATGGTTTTGCAAGGTAATCATCAGCTCCAAGGTCGAGACCTTTGACTTTATCTTCAACAGCACCACGTGCAGTAATTATTATAAATGAGGATTCACTTTTATTTTTCTTTGCTTCCCGGATTAGGTCTAGTCCGTTATAGTCAGGTAAGCCAAGATCGAGGAGAACAAAATCATAAAGATTAATTGCAATTTTCTCTGAAGCATCCAGACCTGTATATGAAATATCGCAAATGAAGTTTTCCAATTTCAGAAATTCAGCTATTTCGGAAGCCAGGCTTTTCTCGTCTTCTACGATCAGTACGTTCATCAGAGCAAAGTTAAAAAATCCTGAAATAAGCGCTTAACATGAAGATGAATCCCCTTTGCCCCGAAAAATCTGTGTTATCGTACATCGGAAAAACATAACCCGGCTCTGCTTCGATTGTACAACGATCGGAATTAAAAGCAATCGGGATCCCTATATCACCTTCCATAATACTGAAGAATGTTTTGCTTTTTGTTATTGATGCAGTCTGACCATTTTTGCCTCCTTTGCGGTAAGGAGGTGAAATCGCGACAGTTGTGCCAGTGGTTGTTTCATATTTTGTCAGCGATCCGAATAGAAGGTTGACATAAGGATCAAAGGAAAAATATAGTTTTTTCTTTGAGAACTCTGGGGTCTTAAAATACCTGGAATTCCTTACCTGAAGATATGGTTTTACGCCATCATATATTAGTCCACCAGCAGACAATCTGGTATAAAGTATCCTCCAGTCAAAGCCAAGAGTCATGTAGCCGTAAACGAAATTATTGAAAAGTGTATCAGTGAGCGATGGTGCAACAAGATACCCGGAAACTCCTCCGGACAGATCGAACCAGGAATTAAAAGTATGATAATAATTGAGAGATCCTGAAGTAAATGTAATGAAGGGAGTGTGTTCATGCAGGTGAATGGCTGATGCAGTAAGATATATTTTATTTTTAAAGCCATAAGTAAGGGAAGCATATTCGTATGGCTGGTTCTGGGAAATTGTTGCTCCCAGGTAGATCATATTGCTTCCGTATCCCGAAGTTGAAAATAAAGAATGATGAGATTCACCGGATTTTGCGGTATCCATAGTTGAAACAGAAGAAACTGCACCTGGTTGAGACTTGGAATTTACAGGAACGAATAAAATGATCGCAATGAGCACATTATAAAGAATGGTTCTTTGTGGCCGGTTCATTGAAATCAATTTTTAGATTACCTTCCAGCTGGTTTGCCGACTCCTCCGGGTTTTCCGGCACCTTTTGGAATACCGGAACCTGATGGTCTTGTAATATTTGGTCTAGCACCTTTTGCCTTGCTCATGTCTGGACGGGCACTTTTAACCTGTTTTACTTTATTTTGAGCGGCACTACCTTGGTTGTTATCCTGCTGCTGTCCGGATTTTTCTTTCTGATTCCGGTTTTGTACACTCTCCTTGGTTTCAGAATTTTTCCTGTTTACCTTTGTAGTATCTGTGGAGACAGTTATAACCTGAGCAGAAGAAATCAAGCCGGAAAAAGTAAAAAGGATCGTAAAAAAGAGTATTTTATATAGATTTTTCATTGTATTTTAACATTCTCCTTTTATCCAAATTTATTAAGCATTAACTCATCTTCAACATTATCAATAAAGTAATTGACGTCTTTATCACAAAAATAAGGAATAAAGATGAAGAAATGATGAACAATAGAAAAATGATAATTTGTCTTAAATTCGGATAATTAACATTACTAGAAATTGAAGTTATGATAGTCACCTGTGTCCACGTTCATGTAAAACCCGAATCAGTTCAGGAATTTATTAAAGCATCAACAGCCAACCACCTGGCATCAGTAAAAGAGCCTGGTAACCTGCGCTTCGACTTTGTTCAGCAGGCTGATGATCCATGCCGGTTCATGATATACGAAGCCTATGAATCTGATGAAGCAGCAGCAGCACATAAGAATACTCCCCATTACCTTCAATGGCGCGATACTGTACAGACAATGATGGCGGAACCACGTAAAGGGGTGAAATACAATATCCTGCAACCAGTGAAAATAAAATAATGGTGAAACCATTCCAGTTTTCTTCTATACCAAGAATCTATTTTAAATGTGGCAGCCTGTCCCTTCTGCCTGCATTAATTAAAACGTACGGTAATTCTGTCATACTGGTTACAAGTAAACAATCATTCATCGATTCAGTTTATGCTACATCACTTTTTCAAAAGT
Source organism: Bacteroidia bacterium (assembly GCA_026391515.1). Classification (GTDB taxonomy): domain Bacteria; phylum Bacteroidota; class Bacteroidia; order Bacteroidales; family VadinHA17; genus LD21. Next base: position 9,913 of record JAPLEC010000271.1, read on the forward strand.
TCAAAGATGACGGAATAAAATATCAAACTGTGATTATCGAGAACGAACCTTCACCAGAGGTTATCGATCAGAATGTCAATAAATTAAAGAAAGAATTATTTGATGCTGTAGTGGGTATTGGCGGTGGCAGCATTCTCGATGCAGGAAAAGCAATATCTGCTATGATGTACAAAGATGACTCAGTGCTGGGTTACCTTGAAGGAGTCGGAACAAAGGAGCATCCCGGGACAAAACTTCCATTTATTGCTGTTCCCACTACTTCCGGTACCGGCAGCGAAGCGACAAAAAATGCAGTTATTTCAAGAGTTGGCAAAGATGGTTTTAAAAGATCACTGCGTCATGATAATTTTGTTCCCAACATTGCGGTTGTTGATCCTGAGCTTACCCTGAGCTGTCCGCCGGCGATTACTGCTGCCAGCGGAATGGATTGTTTTACTCAGCTCACCGAAGCTTACCTCTCAGATAAATCAAATGAATATACAGATACTCTCGCAATCGAAGGACTCAAAGCAATAAAGGCATCACTTGTCGCGAGTGTTATAAATGGACAAGATCTTGAAGCAAGAACAGATATGTCATTCGCAGCGCTTACTTCAGGAATATGTCTTGCCAATGCAGGTCTCGGTGTTGTCCATGGTTTTGCTTCATCAATAGGAGGAAGGTATAATATCCCTCATGGAGTAATCTGCGGAACCCTGATGTCTGTTTCCAATGAACTAACTGTCAGGAAATTACGCCAGAAACCTGATAACCAGCTAGCTTTAAAAAAATATGCATTTCTTGGAAAACTGTTCCTGAATGAAGAAGGTAAAAATGATGATCATTATATTGATGGATTTGTCGATCATCTTCATGACCTGACAAATACATTGAAGTTGACTGGACTTAAAGAACTGGGTATAAAAGAAGATGATTTGATGGATATTGCAATGAATACAGAATGCAAGAATAATCCGGTGAAACTGGATAATGAGGAACTTCTTGAAATTCTTAAAGCAAGATTTATTTAAAATTACCTCTGTGGCTCTCTGTGATTCTCTGTGTCTCTCTGTGTAAGTTTTTCATTTTCTTTTATTACACAGAGGAAATCCGGAGAAGCACAGAGTTACACAGAGATTGATTATTCTTTTTCATTATGAGTATTGCATGGTTCAGATTTTATGAAGAGCTGAATGATTTTTTACCATCTGCAAGGAAAAAACAATCTTTCTCATGTTCTTTTTCCGGTAATCCGTCCGTGAAAGATATTATTGAATCATTGGGTGTTCCTCATACTGAAATAGACCTGATCCTTGTAAATGGTTCCTCTGTTGACTTCACATATAAGCTTGTGAATGAGGATAATGTATCAGTCTATCCTGTATTTGAAAGTATAGACATATCGGAGTTACAGCATCTCAGGCCAATGCCGCTGAGAGATCCGAAATTCATTCTTGATGTTCATCTGGGTAAACTGTCAAAATACTTGAGATTATGCGGATTTGACACTCTGTACGATAAAGATTATAACGACAAAGAAATCATAGACATTTCGACATCTGACAGAAGAATTATTCTGACACGCGACAAAGGACTTCTTAAAAACAAACAGGTAACTCATGGTTACTGGATCCGTTCAACACGCTCTGATGAACAGCTTTTTGAGGTTAATAAAAGATTCGATCTGAAGAACGTGTTAAAACCTTTTACCCGTTGTCTTGAATGTAATACGATATTGGAAGATGTTAATAAAGAGGCGATTGCAGACAACCTGATGCCAAAAACCAGGAAGTATTATAGCGATTTCAAAAAATGTCCGGGCTGTAACCGTATCTTCTGGGAGGGATCACATTATGAAAAGATGAAAATTATTATAGAGAATATTTTAAATGTATATTCCTGAAAAAATTATTCAAGTGTGCCTACTTCCTTTTCGACTTCTGTTAGTATTTCGCACGACCTTACCAGCTCTCTCATGGCTGTATGATCCGGATAAAGCGGTCTGTCGATATCGAGGAATTCAACATGCTTCCTGATAACATCCTTAGCTTTCTGAACGCCTTTTCCGAATTTGTATTCTTCTTTCCTGAAATCGAGAGCCTGCGCTGCAGCCATGAATTCTATTCCGAGGACACCATAAGCAGCCTCAAGGATCTGGTTATTTTTTATTGCTGTATTCATTCCCATAGATACAAAATCTTCCTGGTCAGCCGCTGCAGGTATTGATTGAATTGAAGCAGGCATTGAAAGAATTCTTTGTTCAACTATCAGCATATCAGCAGTATACTGGCTGAGCATAAGTCCCGAGAACATTCCAGCACCTTTTGTAAGAAAGTCGGGCAGCCCGACACTGAGAGCCGGATTATTAAGTCTGTTCATCCTTCGTTCCGACATAACACTTACCATTGTGATGCTTGCACCTGCCATGTCCATCGGAACACAAACAGGCGATCCCTGGAAATTGGCACCTGAAAGGGTAAGGTTTTTTTCAGGAAAGAATATTGGATTATCGCCCACCCCGTTCAATTCGATTTCGACCTGGCTTCTTGCAAAAGCAAGCATATCGTGAGCAGCACCAATTACCTGCGGAGTTGATCTCATTGAATATGCATCCTGCACTTTCGATTTGACTTTTCCCTCTTTAAGATCACCACCAGCGATACATTTATTTATTGCATTTGCACTCCTGATTGCTCCTTTGAAACCTCTCACTTCATGAAGCAGAGGAGTATATGGTTTCATATTAGCTTTAAGGGCTTCGAGCGACATTGAAGCGGCTATTTCAGCTTGTTTCAGCCAGTTGTTTGCATCTACCAGCCAGATAGCGCTCATTGCTGTCAGAACATTCGATCCGTTAATGGCTGCCAGTCCGTCGCGAGCCTCAAGTCCGGGGACAGGAATTCCAGCTCTCTCCATCGCTTCCTTACCTTCAAGAAGCTCACCTTTATAATATGCCTGCCCTTCACCAAGAAGAAGCAGAGCGATCTGCGACATTGGAGCAAGATCACCAGAAGCACCAACCGATCCTTTCTGGCAGATAAAAGGTGTAACACCCTTGTTCAGCATTTCCACCATGGTCTCAGTAATTTCAAGACGGCTTCCTGAGTTACCGTGAGCATGAACATTTATCCTGCCAAGCATTGAACCTCTTACAGTCTCTATTGAAGCAGGTTCTCCAATACCGGCAGCATGATTATAAACAAGGTACTTCTGAAAATCCTTTATTTGATCATCATTAAGTACAATCTCAGAGAATTCTCCGATCCCGGTATTAACGCCATACATTATTTCATGTGCTGCTATCTTTTTCTCCAGCATGGCACGGCAATCGTTGATCCTTTTACGTGCATCAGGATGCAACTCAACTTTTTGTCCATAACGGGCAACATTGACTACATCATAAATTGAAAGATTTGATCCTGTTATTATAAGTTTTTCCATAATTATCTGATTAAAAGGTTGTTATAATTTATTTTTAATAAAACATTTTTCAATACTGAACTTCAGATTGAATAAACGAATAAGGAAACGGGTATTACTCCCGGCTTACGAACAGAGCCCGGAGCGGTTGATTTTAATTTTGTATTCAAGTAACCAGCTGAAATGCATAGTATTGAATTGTGATTCCAAATTTATGATATTTTTCGTAAATTTCACCTAATAAAAATATTAGATTATGAAAAAACTGATCGCTCTTTTTTGTTTTTTATTTGTTTCGGGTAGTTACGTTCTTCTTTCGCAGGCAGCCAATAAGGAAATCCTGGCAAAAGGAGTCAACTTTATTGAAACCAGAACTTATTCTGCACAGGAAGATGCCAGGATACTGGAGATGTATAAAAACCTCAGAGTAGCTGATGTTTCGGATGGTCTTGATATGGCGGGTTTACCGGGGACCGGTCTGGTTAATACGGAAATTCATGCCTGTTGGACAGATCTGAAAGATTTTAAGCATGTTTTCAGAGGAATAGCAGTTACTGTCCGGTATGTGCCAACCCAACGACCAGCCTTGCCTGCGCCGGGAGAAGATTTTTCAAAATGGGAGAGTAATTTTTATAATGCTTTTTCGAGCGAGGCTTTTACACCATTAATAAGACCCGGAACAGCAATTGTCATTGATGATGTTGAAGATAGAGATATCGGATCAATAGGATCTAATAACATACTAAACTGGTACAGGATGGGAGCTGTAGGTGTTGTTACCGATGCTGGTGCAAGGGATACAGATGAGGTCGGACTGGAAGGTGTCCCACTTTATCTCAGGAATAAAGGCCGGGGGATACGTCCCGGGCGCAATGAAATTGAATCAGTTAACCGTCCGGTTTCAATCGGGGGAGTGCTTGTTTGCCCCGGTGATATTGTAGTTGCCGATGGGGATGGAGTGGTTATTGTTCCCAGAGCTGTAGCCGAACAGGTGGCAAAATATGCAAGCGAAATACTGACAAAAGACAAAGCAGGGAGAAAAAGTCTGTACGAAAATCTGGGCAGACCACTGGATAAGACAGTTAAGTAAAAAAGAATATCTTTAATACCTTAAAACCGTAACGCCATAACGCCTTAAAGCCGTTTAACCATTAAACCATATAACTATGATCAGGGAAATAACCGCTAAAGAACTCAACACCACAAAATTCATTAACGAACAGGTGATGAAAATTAAAACTACCGTTGGAAAAGGAATCGCTATCAACGCTCTTTCAGGCGGTGTTGATTCATCAACTGTGACGATGCTTGGACACAAGGCTCTGGGAAAGCAGCTCAAGACAGTCTTTATCCAGAACGGACTTATGCGTGAAGGAGAAGCTGAAAGAGTTGCAGATACCTTCAGAAAGCTTGGCATTAAAATAGAAATTATTAATGCGAAGAAAGAATTTCTTGCTGCACTCAAAGGCATTACAGATCCTGAAAAGAAGCGTGAAGCAATAACACAAACTTTTTATAAAAAAGTATTCGGACGCATTGTGAAAAAGAGCGGAGCAAAATTCCTTCTTCAGGGAACGATCCTGACTGATGTTGACGAAACAGTT
>JAPLEC010000090.1 GCA_026391515.1 Bacteroidia bacterium
TTATGTTAGTGGTAGCAATGCTGGGAACTTTTGCAGGATGTAAGAAAGCTGCACCAGTTGAAGAAATGGTGTTAAAGTACAACGTAGGCGCTGAACCACAGTACTTTGATCCAAGGAAAGCAACAGGTATTCCTGAGTTCACGATGCTTTTGAACCTGTTCGATGGCCTTATGAGATATGACAATCAAGGACAGCTTGTACCTTCAGTTGCAGAAAGTTACACTGTTTCTACAGATGGCCTTGTATGGACATTCAAACTGAAAGACACAAAATGGTCAAATGGAGAACCACTTACAGCGCAAGACTTTGAATATTCCTGGAAAACTGCTCTGAGCACTGAAGTAGCATCAGAATATTCATATCAGTTATACTACATAAAAAACGGTGAAAAATACAATTCAGGTGAGTTAACAAATGCAGATGAAGTTGGCGTAAAAGCGCTTGACGATAAAACGCTTGAAGTAACACTTGAAGCTCCTACACCATACTTTACTTCACTCCTTACATTCACCACATATCTTCCAATAAACAAAAAACTCGACCAATCAAATCCTGACTGGGCAAAGTCCGCCGATAACTATGTAAGCAATGGACCTTTCAAGCTTACATTGTGGGATCATAACCATACAATTGAGATGGTAAATAATCCAAACTACTGGGATAAAGGCAAAGTAAAACTCACCAAGATTATTTTCACAATGGTTGAGGAAAATACAACTGAAATGTTGATGTTTGAAAATGGAGAAATTGATTGGGGGCCAAACCCTCCTCCAGCAGAACTCGACAGGCTTAAAGCAGAAGGAAAAGTAATCATAAACCCGTATCTTGGAACATACTACTACATGTTCAATGTAACAAAGAAACCATTTGACGACGTAAGAGTAAGGAAAGCACTCATTTTTGCAATTGATAAAGAATCAATCGTTAAAAACATCACAAAGTCAGGAGAACTTCCCGCAACTGCTTATGTCCCACCTGGTGTTCCAGATGCAACGCCTGGAAGTGACTTCAGAAAAGTTGGCGGTGATTTCTTCAAAGCATATGATCCTGACGAAGCGAAGAAACTGCTTGCTGAGGCAGGTTATCCTAATGGCAAAGGCTTCCCTACTTTCGTTCTCCTTTATAACACAAGTGAAAGACACAAGACAATTGCTGAAGCAATACAGAGAATGTGGAAAGAAACTCTTGGTATAAACTGCACACTTACAAACCAGGAATGGAAAGTTTATCTTGATAACAGAAACAAATTGAATTATGATGTGGCAAGAGCAGGCTGGATTGGAGATTACACAGACCCTATGACATTCATCGATATGTGGGTTACAGGTGGTGGAAATAACGACACTGGCTGGGGCAACACACAGTACGATGAGTATGTAAAAACAGCAAAATCGACAGGAGACCAGGCAGCAAGGATGGATGCAATGCACAAAGCTGAAACAATCATTATGGCCGAAATGCCAATTGGCCCAATTTACTTCTATACAAGACCTGAACTTATAAAGCCGTATATTAAGGGCTATTATACGTCAGCACTCGGTTACACAGACTTCAAGGACGCTTATATCGAAAAACATTAACACGAGAAGAGCCATGCCTCTGTTAATATCGAGGCATGGCTTCTACTGGAGGATTAACAAATGAGAAAATTTGTTATACAAAGGGTTATTGCAATGTTAATCACTCTATTTATTATTGCAACTATTACCTTTTTCCTTGCTAAAGCAATTCCAGGCGGTCCTTTTACAAAAGAGAAAGCAGTTCCGGATGCTGTTCTCAAAAATCTTGAAAAAAAATACCATTTTAATGATCCTCTATGGAAGCAATATGCGGATTATATGATAAGCCTTATGAAAGGTGATTTGGGACCTTCATTTAGGTATGATGCACTCACTGTAAATGATATCGTGAGGAAGGGGTTTCCTGTGTCTGCACTCCTGGGATTTGTTGCGATACTCATCTCACTTGGGCTTGGGATCCCTGCAGGAATAATATCAGCGTATAAACAGAACTTCTGGCAGGATAACTTCGTAATGTTTTTCTCTATTCTGGGAATTTCTATACCAAACTTTATACTTGCAACTCTCTTTATGTATATATTTGGCCTGAAGCTTCATATATTTAATATTGCAGGATGGGGCAGA
>JAPLEC010000370.1 GCA_026391515.1 Bacteroidia bacterium
AAGCTGAAGACTTACCAATCACTGTTTTTTGTTGCTGAATATACTGATAATCCGACCACATCTGCAGTTGCAGCAAGATCAGCAATGAATATAGCTCTTCCTTCAGCCAGCTCGAAAGCCGGAATGTTTGGAAATATGGTAAGAGATATACTTATGAGGGCTGTCCCTAAGTTGACAGGGTCAGAGAGTGAATATGATAAGGAAATGGTAAATAAATACCTTTCTGCGATGCTTCCTGATGAAGGATTTGTACCGATGTTCAATGGTAAAGATATTTCAGGCTGGCAGGGACTTGTTGAAAATCCGATAGCACGTTCAAAAATGAAACCGGCTGAACTGGCAAAAAAACAAGCTGAGGCTGATAAAAAAGTACCTGCCAACTGGAGTGTTAAAGAAGGATGTATCTGGTTCAACGGAAGTGGAGAAAACCTGTGCTCAATAAAGGAATATGGTGATTTTGAGATGCTTGTCGACTGGAAAATATCAAAGAAAGGGGATAGCGGAATTTATCTCAGAGGATCACCGCAGGTTCAAATATGGGATACATCGAGAGTTGAGGTGGGAGCACAGGTAGGCTCAGGCGGGCTGTACAATAATCAGAAAAATCCTTCAAAACCATTGAAAGTCGTTGATAATCCAATAGATGATTGGAATACTTTCAGGATCATAATGATCGGTGAGAAAGTTTCAGTATGGCTGAATGGGGAGCTTATTGTCGATAATGTGACACTGGAGAACTACTGGGATCGCAGCATTTCTATCTTCCCGAAAGGTCCGATTGAACTTCAGGCACATGGTACAGACCTGGCATTCAGGGATATATATGTCAGGGAAATCAGTGAAAAGGAATATAACCTTACTCCTGAAGAGAAAGCCGAAGGTTTTATTTCTATGTTTAATGGAAGAAACCTTGATAACTGGGTTGGAAATAAAGAATCGTATGTGGCTGAGGATGGGATGATTGTTATCCGACCTGAACAGGGAAGCGGTGGAAATCTCTATACTGAGAAAGAGTATTCCGATTTTATTTACCGGTTCGAGTTTCAGCTTACTCCTGCAGCAAATAATGGAATCGGGATAAGGGCTCCGCTCACAGGAGATGCTGCCTATGTCGGAATGGAAATCCAGGTGCTTGATAATCCGGCTCCGGTTTATGCGGATCTGCAGCCATACCAGTATCATGGTTCGGTTTATGGAGTGATACCTGCAAAACGGGAATATCTTAAACCAGTGGGAGAGTGGAATGTTGAAGAGATTACAGCCCAGGGAACACATATAAAAGTAATACTGAATGGAACTGTAATTGTAGATGGCGATATCGCAGGTCCAAGAGATAATGGAACCATGGATCACAATGACCATCCGGGACTGAAAAACATTTCAGGACATATCGGTTTTCTCGGCCATGGATCAGTTGTTAAATTCCGGAATATCAGAATAAAAAATATGTCAGAATAAATTCGTTCTCTGAGGTTCCTAAACCTTACCCCCAACCCCTTCCCTTAATTCTAAGGGAAGGGGAGTAATTAAAAGTAAACCAGTTGTTTCACTCCTTCCCTTATTGTTTAAGGGAAGGAGATGGAGGAAGGGTTAAGAAGACAACAGAGGACCACAGAGTAATATAAAACTGCTAATTCACTTCATTATGAAAAAGATCTTCATCGTATTACTCATATGTCTCATTTCATGTACAGAGGTTAAACCACCGGAGCCTTACGGACCAGTTCCTTCGGAACGTCAGCTGGCATGGCATGAAATGGAATATTACATGTTCGTTCATTTTACTGTTAATACTTTCACAGATAAGGAGTGGGGCTATGGCGATGAGAAAGAGTCTGTTTTTAATCCGACAGGTCTTGATTGCAGCCAGTGGGCAAAAGTGGCAAAAGATGCTGGAATGAAAGGTATAATTATAACTGCAAAGCATCATGATGGATTTTGCCTCTGGCCATCGAAATTCACTGAGCATTCTGTAAAAAACTCTCTATGGAGAGATGGCAAGGGAAATGTGCTGAAAGAGCTGAGAAAGGCATGTGATGATTATGGTTTGAAGATGGGTGTATATCTTTCGCCATGGGATCGAAACAGCGGCGTATATAGCACACCTGAATACCTTATTTATTATCGGAACCAGCTCAGGGAGCTTCTTACAGATTACGGCAATATTTTTGAAGTCTGGTTCGATGGTGCAAATGGTGGAGACGGATTTTACGGTGGTGCAAGAGAAACCCGACGAATAGATAATAAAACCTATTATGACTGGCCTAATACTCATCAGATTGTCAGGGAATTACAACCCGTGGCTGTAATGTTCAGCGATGCTGGTCCGGATGTTCGGTGGGTAGGAAACGAAAGGGGAATGGGCAGTCTGACTAACTGGTGTTTGCTGAATAAAGACGAAATGTACCCGGGAGGAGATTTTGCTGCAATTCTTGGAGAAGGTCAGGAAAACGGAAATTACTGGGTTCCTGCTGAAGTTGATGTTTCTATTCGTCCTGGATGGTTCTGGCACGAAAAACAGGATTCACAGGTAAGATCTCCGGAGAATTTATTGGAGCTATACTATTCTTCAGTGGGAAGGAACAGTAACCTTCTGCTTAATGTTCCTCCTGATAAGAGAGGTTTGTTGCACGAAAATGATGTTAAATCTTTAATTGCCTTTAAAGAGCTTAGAGACAAAGAGTTCAGTAACGAACTCGCAAAAGGGAAGAAGATTTCAGCTTCCTGTACAAGAGGAAAAGAGTACAATGCCTCAAATGTAAATGACGGAAATCCAGACACTTACTGGGCGACAAAAGATAATCAGACGATTGCTGATCTCGTTATAGATCTTGGATCACAGACTGAAGTAAACAGGATTCTTATACAGGAGTATATAAAGCTTGGACAAAGAGTCCAGGAGTACAAGGCTGAAGCATTTGTTAATGGGGAATGGACCAAGCTAATTGAAGGAACCACCATTGGTCATAAAGTAATCAGAAAATTCCCGGTTGTTAAAACTTCCAAAATAAGGATAAGCATCAGTAAATCAAAAGCCTGCCCTGTAATCTCGAATCTGGAATTGTACAGGGCTCCAGGTAATTAGAGTGATTGCAAGGACCGCAAGACCTGCAAGACTTATTTCACAGGTACTCCTACAGTTTGTGACAGAATAATAACCTGGTTTGATTTCAATCCCATTTCAGGTGCAAGCTTATCTTTAGGTACCATGCCCCGGATGACACATCCCAGGTTTGCAGAAGCGCAATAGAGGTAAACATTCTGCGCGATAAAGCCTGTATTGGCATACGACCAGAAAAGCTCGGAATCTTTTATTTCATCACCCTCTTTCTTCCCAAGCTTGCCCATATCGGCAACATATACAATATTTAATGGTGCTGTGGCAACAAACGGCTGGGTTCCGCAAAGAGCTCTTATATCTTTATTGTGTACCTGTTTAAGAATAATTCCTGCAGCATCATAAAGGTACAGACCTGAGGGCAGAGCAACATATACATCAATCTCCTGGAAATTGCGGGCAGATGGTGCGGTTCTCTTCTTCTCTTCGGGTCTGTTAATTCCCCAGGCTGCCCACAGAAGATCAGATAGCTGCTGGAGTGTAAGATTCTCCTGTGTGAATGTCCGTGTTGTCTGGCGTTCATTCAGTGCCTGCATCAGCGGCTTGCCACCGGTTTTGTCAGGTACCGGAAGCGTAATATCCTGAGATCTGACATTTGTCAGACCTGCAATGAAAATCGACAGGATCAATAGGGAGAATAGTTTGTTATTCATAATTATCATATTTATAGTTTTTCTCTGTGGCCCTCTGTGTCTTCTCTGTGGAACTCTGTGTAACTTAAGAAACTAAAAAAACTTACACTGAGATACACAGAGAACCAAAGAGCTACACAGAGTTATAATTTCTGGAACATTTTGGCAATCTTTACTGCACCTGCAACCCGTTTCCTTAATCCTTCCCAGTCCTTCTTCTGGATCAGCTCCCTGGAAATCAGATTCGATCCTATACCTACACATGTTACACCTGCTTCAAACCATTCCGTCAGATTTTCAAGAGAAGGTTCGACGCCTCCCGTGGGCATAATGCTTGTCCAGGGACATGGACCCTTAACGGCTTTTACAAAATCAGGCCCACCAACTGAAGATCCAGGAAAGATTTTAACTATCTCAGCACCAAGCTCTTCTGCATAACTGATTTCAGATAATGATCCACAACCCGGCGACCATAGGATTTTTCTGCGGTTGCAAACCTTTGCCATATCAGGATTCAATATCGGTGAGACGATAAAGTTCGCTCCGAGCTGAATATAAAGGGAAGCAGTACCGGCATCAACAATTGAGCCGGCTCCCATAATCATTCCGGGTACCTCTTTCTCGGCCCATTTATTCAGATCACTGAAGAGCTCATGAGCAAAATCTCCACGGTTGGTAAATTCAAAAACTTTAATGCCTCCTTCGTAACAGGTTTTTATAACATTTTTGCAAACTGCAGGATCCTTATGATAGAATACCGGAATAATCCCTGTCTCCCGCATTTTGATTATTACGTCAATTCTTGAAAATCTAGCCATAATCTTATATTATTATGTACAAATGTATCTAAAAAAGTCTTTAATCCCAATACCCTAATAAACTGTCGTGCAAGTCATGCAAGTCGTGCAAGTTATGCAAGTCATGCAAGTCATGCAAGTCATGCAAGTCGTGCAAGTCATGCAAGACTTTTATCTTGAAAAACCCACCCCCAACTCCCCCCCCCCCCAGGAGGGGATTTTCTTGGGTCTTTTGTCTTTTTATCTTTAATCCTTATCTTCGTCAATCAGATTCTGACTATGGCCTTAAATTACATCTGGATAGCTTTCTTTCTGATTGGTTTTCTTGTCGCACTTGGCCAGTTGATTTTCGCCGGTAATACGCATATATTCAACGACCTGGTAAATGCAGTTTTTTCAAATGCAAAAACAGGATTTGAAATATCTCTTGGCCTTACAGGTGCCTTAACGCTCTGGATGGGACTTTTAAGAGTTGGTGAAAAGGGCGGAGTGGTAAATATATTGGGTAAAGCCATGGGACCGCTTTTTGAAAAGCTCTTTCCCGGGCTGCCAAAGGGGCATCCTGCTTATGGCTCAATAATGCTGAATCTGGCTGCCAACATGCTTGGTCTTGATAATGCTGCCACACCTATTGGCCTGAAAGCAATGAAAGAGATGCAGGATGTAAATCCGGATAAGGAAACCGCCTCAAATGCCCAGATAATGTTTCTTGTTCTCAATGCTGCAGGGCTGACAATAATCCCGGTAAGCATAATAGTTTACAGGATGCAGCTTGGAGCTGCGAACCCTGCCGATATTTTCATACCGATCCTTATTTCAACTTTCGCAGCATTGCTGACTGGACTTATTAGCGTTGCTATTATTCAGAAAATCAACCTTTTTGATAAAGTCATTATTGCATACCTGGGAGGTATGACGCTATTAGTTACGGGAATAATAACCTACTTCAGCCAGCTTCCGAAAGATCAGATCTCAAATGTTTCAACCTTTGCAGCCAATTTCATCCTTATCTCAATAATTGTGCTTTTTATAGTTCTTGCACTTATTAAAAAGGTGAATGTATATGATGCATTTGTGGAGGGTGCGAAAGAGGGATTTAATATTGCGATAAAGATCATTCCTTTCCTTGTAGCGATCCTTGTGGCAATAGGAATTTTCAGAGCCTCAGGTGCTATGGATTTTATTATTGCAGGAATAGCCAGGTTTTTCTCCTGGTTAGGCGTTGACACCCGGTTCACCGGCGCTCTACCGGTCGCATTTATGAAGCCTCTCAGCGGCAGCGGCGCCAGAGGCCTGATGATCGATGCCATGAAAACTCATGGAGCCGATTCTTTCATAGGACGCCTGGCCTGTACAATGCAGGGAACTACAGACACTACCTTTTATATAGTAGCTGTTTATTTTGGCTCTGTCGGTATCAAAAACGCAAGATATTCAGTGGGTTGCGGTCTACTGGCTGACCTTGTTGGATTCACAGTTGCCATATTTGTAGCATATCTGTTCTTTGGATAATAAGGCTCAACGGTACAAGGGAGTAACGGCGCAAAAGCAAATCAAAAGAATCCCCTCCCGGGAGATCGCAGCGAAGCGAAGATTCCGCGTAAGCGGAAGCTTGTCCCGCGAATCCGCCAACAGGCGGAGAAGCGGGAGGCAAGGGGTGGGTTTTAAATTAACAATTATGAAAAAAATAAATTTGTTTTTTATTATTTGCTTACTTGTTATTTCATGTAATCAAAACAAACCAATTGACACAATTACTATTTATCAACCTGAAATCCAACTCATCGACTCTACCGACATGACAAATAACTTCTACGATAATACTGAAACATTTCAGCTCCCGGTTAAAGAATTAATTATTGACGGTGAAATTACCAATCCCGGGAAAGTCGATTTCACTTCGCTGCCGAAACACTCTGTAATTGTAAAAGAGACACTTCTTGACAGCACCGGGAGCGACAGGTTTACCGGAGCTTTCCGATATGATGGCTATTCACTCTTCGACATTCTTGAAAAGAGGATAATCAAAAAAATAAATGTTGAGGAATTCAGTCCGATCATTGATCTCTATGTAGAAATTGAAAACGACAAAGGAGAAAAAGTTGCATTTAGCTGGGGCGAGATTTACTATCCGAATAACCTTCATAAAATAATTATCGCCGGTAGTGTGTCGAGGATAGTACCTTCCAGGACAAAGGAGCTATGGGTGCTTCCCGAATCATCCAAAATAGTGGCTGCAAGCGACCTGGTGACTGAAAGAAATATTACCAATCCTGTCAGAATAACTGTCAGATCTTTTCCGAAATCTTTTACAACGATCAAAGGATTATCACCGATGCATTCTCAGAAAATAAAACTTTTTCACAATACCAGCCAGGTGGCTGAATTGGTTTCTATTCCTGAAACTATTCATAATGAGACATTTAATACAATCTTTTACGGCAGAGGAAAAGGGATTCATAGTACAACTCCATTTACCGGTGCAATGCTTAAAGAGGTTCTTCTGAAATATTATCCTGTTACGAGGGAGAACATTCGATCAGGTATAATGTGCATTGCAGGAAAGGATGGCTACAGGAGTTCTGTCTCATATTCTGAACTCTTCAACCGCAATGATCAGCAGGAGTTTTTGCTTATTAAAACAGCAGCAGGAGAGGATGGCGGATTATATCGTATGTTTGCCGCCTGCGACTTCTTTTCCGACAGGGCGATAAAATCTGTCAGTGAAATTCATCTCGGTTATTAGCAATTTTAGTATTAACTTACAGGGCTTATTTTGTTGATCCATGAGTCTTGTAGCAGTTTCTATCCTGGTTACAATCAGCATAGTTGCAATTGTTATTCTTACCTCGAAGCTTAAGCTGAAGGCATTCATTGCACTTTTCCTTGTTTCGGTTTTTCTGGCTTTCACAACATTACCGGCAAATACTGTTATTACTACAATCAAGGAGGGTTTCGGTAATACAATGGCTTCAATCGGGTTTCTTATAATCTTCGGTGCTATGATCGGCATCACTCTCGACAGAACAGGGGCGACAATAAGCATTGCCAATTATATCCTGAGTAAAACAGGTGAAAAAAGAAGTGCCCAGGCACTTGGCATAACAGGATTTATTACCGGGCTGCCTATTTTCTGTGATTCGGGATATATCATTTTAAGCGGACTGGCAAAATCGTTCAGCTCGAAATCAAAAATTGCAATGCCATTTATGGCAACAGTTCTCGCCACTTCACTTTATTCGGTACATTGCCTGATACCGCCTCACCCGGGTGCTCTTGCTGCAGCCGGAATTATTAATGTAAATGTCGGTAATCTTATAATTGTCGGAATTCTGTTTGCTGTTCCGGGCGCCCTGGCAGCCTGGTTCTGGAGCAAACTCATGATAAAAAATAAAAATTATCCTCCTTCAGCTGAAATGGAACCGGATAATTCTGTAAAAATTGAGAATCTGCCTTCTGCTTTCCTTTCATTCCTGCCAATTGTAATACCTCTTTTATTAATTACTGTAAGATCCCTGATTAACCTGTTTGATAAAGAAGGTATTAGTTTGATTTATAAGATTTTTCGTTTTCCGGGCGAACCTGTTTTCGCCCTTTTCATAGGAGTGTTGCTTGCCCTTTTGCTGCTCAGAAAGAAATCAATTGATTCTATGAATTCCGTTTTTTCAGAAGCAATTGAAAAAGCAGGACCGATACTTATAGTGACTGCAGCCGGAGGCATGTTCGGAATGGTAATCAAAGCAACTGGAATTGGGGAATCTGCAGGTAAAATGCTTGCAGACACAGGGGTAGGATTGCTCGTCCCGTTCCTGATTGCAGCAGTAATGAAAACAGCACAGGGCTCTTCAACAGTTGCAATTATAACAACTGCATCTTTTGTTGTACCTATGCTGCAGGTGCTTGGACTCGATTCAGAATGGGGCAGGATGCTTACAATGCTCTCAATGGGCGCAGGTTCGATGATCGTTTCCCATGCAAATGATTCTTACTTCTGGGTAATTTCAAATTTTGCAGGAATCGATACCGAAACAACATTAAGAGTCTATTCATCATCAACAATAGTTATGGGAATTGTTGTATTCGTCTGTGTATGGGCATCTTCTCTGTTCCTTTTATAGATATTTCATTTATTGTGAAGTAACTTTGATAAATAATTCTTACAGCAATGAACAACCGTGAAGTTGCCGAACATATTTTTTTAGCCGGTGTCAGAGGAGTTCTTCCGGATAAAATAATAAATGACCTGTTTTCATTGAGAGGATCGTTGCTTAAGATTGGTTACCTGAGCTACGACCTTGAGAAAATCAGAAATATTTATGTGATCGGTGCAGGAAAAGCCAGCGCTGCGATGGCTCATTATGTCGAAAAAATCGTAGGAGACAGAATAACAGAAGGACATATTGTTACAAAGTATGGTTATTTCTGCAAGCTTAATAATATAACTGTAACGGAAGCAGGGCATCCCGTGCCTGATGAAAACAGCTTCAGGGCAACAGAAGAAATTTTACGAATTTCTGAGAAAGCTGCTGAAAATGACCTTGTTATATGTTTATGGTCAGGTGGAGGTTCAACTCTTCTGGCCGATAATCCTGAATCTTCCTCACCTCATGAGGTAATGTTCTTCAATGAAATGCTTGTAAGATGCGGTGCAGAAATCAGGGAGATGAATATTATCAGGAAGCACCTGTCAAAAGTAAAAGGAGGGCAATTGTTAAAACATATCTGGCCGGCAGCCAGTGTAAGCATATTTTTGTCGGATGTCATAGGCGATCCCCTCGATATTATTGCTTCAGGCCCGACAGTTCCAGATAATTCAACCTTTGCTGAGGCATTGAAGATTCTTGAAAATTACCACCTTAAAAACGATATACCTCCAGGATTATTAAATTATCTGGAAAAGGGTGCCGAGGGGAA
>JAPLEC010000119.1 GCA_026391515.1 Bacteroidia bacterium
ATCGCTGGAATCACCTTCTAATAACTTGTCATAATCTTCTATAGCTCCTTTGTAATCTCCAAGTTTATATCTTAAATCTCCTCTGTGAGAATACGTTTCTTTTATGTCAGGATTAAATTCAATAAACTTGCTATAGTCTGCTATTGCGCCACTTTTATCACCAAGCATTTCTTTTGCAGCAGCTCTGGAAAAATATGTCTCTGCATTGTCAGGATTAATTTCAATAGCTTTGTTACAATCTTCTATTTTCTTTTTAAGCTCTGATATCTCTTCTTTGTCAATTTTCTTTCCTCCGCCAATTTCCTCTTCTTCTTTGGCTTTCATACCTTCAAGAATCCTGTAAACATTATCTTCATCTATACCTAATTTCTCAGAAAATTTGAAATACTTATCAGCGTAGAAACTTACAATAATTAATCCGGCAGCTAAAGCCCAGAATGCAGCCAAAAAATATCTCCATCCTCCATAAGTTTCTTCTGGAATAATTTTTAAAAATAAGATGAATAGAGGTATGAATGATATTATCAAAATTATTCGTTTGATTTTTTTATTTTTCCTATATGATAGCCCTACTTTTTTCCATTCCTGAAACATTTCTGGTTCGACATAAGGGAAATCAGAGTTTTGAATATCTTCAAATTTCTTTTTCATGATTTATAGTTTCAATCAATCATTTATATATTTAATAAGTGAATATCCGCATATCATTATGCGTCCTTGAATGCATTTTTAATCTTTACTTTTCTATACCAAAGTTACTCCAGCAAAAAGCTAAAGTCAAATTTATTTAACAGGTTAATTAGTTGATTTAAAACTGTATGTAATATTATTATATTGTGACCACCTGCACAGTCAGGCTTCTTTAGAAAGTTTGCTTTATCTTAAAATAGATATTATAAGACTTTTTTACTTGCATCAATACCTGTAACGGCATTCTAACTAACATAATTCCAAGTTTGGTAGCACTTCAGGAAACACTTATCAAATATAGTAATTCGAAGATAAATAAACAAGATAAAAAAAAGTTGAGGAACGCAAGGAGTGAAACGACGAAGTTCCGCGACAGCGGAAAAGTGAGGAAATTCCGCAAAGCGGAACAAAAGAAACAAGATAAAAGATAAAAGTTGATGAACGAAGTTTGATGAATAAAATCAGGAGTCTTAGTGGCTCTAATTAAAAACTTATTTCTTCGGTTTATTGATACTGGGGTATGTTGTTTCAGTGTAAGCTTTATAGATGTTACCAGTTATTCTATACAAAATGTTGTCGGAAAAATAAGACTGATTCGCTTTTTTTGAATGATAATAATATTCATTCGTGCTTAAAGTCGGCTTCAAAAATAAATTTGACCAATTGCGATTTACAGTATCGGTAATTATATAATCCGGCAGAACAGGTTTCATTATAAAAGCAGCCCAGCTGTTATTAAATGAAGATGGAATATTTATTAAATCAAAATAATTTATGCCTGGGATTGTAAAAGTAAGATCTTTTTGTACTGTTAAATCTATCCTACAGGGTATCAGGAGATTCAGGTTGTAAAGTCCCGAAGTTTTTATTCTGCTGAAAGTAGTATCACAGTTAACATCCAAAATTGATTTGCTTCCGTTTACTGTTTTAAAATTCAATTTTTGAGATACCTGTGCTTCTGCACTTTCACTAATAAAACCGAATATAATGCATAGGATAATCCAAACTTTAAATGTTTTCATTTCTGAAGATCTTAAGTATCAATATCTAGATAAAATGCATCATCTTCTATTTCCTCATACAAAGTTAGGCCATTGCAATGCCAAAGTCAATTTTACTTTACTAATCACTAACCAGTTATTAAATAGTAATTAAAACCTTAACCGAACTCCAACACCTTCTCCAGTAAAACCAAAATAGATTATTACATTTCCGGTTCTCCCTGTTTTCAGAGTGTTATTATAATTGTTAATTGATTTTGTCAGATGGGAACCTGAAGATCTGACAAAAGTACCACCTATTATTATCAGACCCACTCCCGATATCAGGGTTATTCCTGCGTTAGTCCGGTATTTAGAGGCTTTATCATTATTACTATCTATGTAAGCAATGAGCGCTAAACCCGAATAAACCACTCCTGCACAACTCGAGATAAATCCTGGTATTATAAACACTCCAGCAGTTTTATCCAGTATTGCACTTTTATTATATTCCTTTATTGATTCCGTATTTGATTTAAGAACTTCAGCAAGTTCTTTTTGAGTAAGATATTTGCCATTCTGCTGATAGGTTGTCTTGCTACCTTCTTTCCCGATAAAGATTGGCCATTGATTTTGTGCAGTCAGGTTCATTGAAATCATGGTTGATAGAACCGCAGTAAGAATTATTGACTTCATATTATTAGTGCTTAAATTATTATGACCCAAGTTAATGTTAATACATTTATTAATAGGCAGTTAAGTTAGTTTTGAACATTCATTAACCGTGTTAGCAGCTGCTATTTACTATTTCAGAAGAAATAACCTTCAAATATTTTTCTAAATTGGTTTGTGAGTACATTTTTATCAGTAGGATCACAACCCTTTCCGGATTTTCTGTAAAAAACTATATTGTTTTGGTTAGCATCAACAATCATTACATAAAGAGTTGAAGAAAAAGCGTTAGTTGCACCAGGTGGGAATATAGGAAAAATTCCTTTAGTTAGAATATGTGTTGCCCAACCCATTGTGTGTATGGCTTGATGGGCTTCGTAATTACTTTGAGTTCTTGTATAACCACTAGCAACAGTTATAAGACCAAAGCGTTTGTTATTTGATTCCAGCAAAGAGTCGATAACTGGAGTTATTTTGATGTTTGATATGCTTTTAAGGTTATTTGCTGTCAAATAAAGATGTTCTATTTCTTTTTCAAGCCTTAGTTTTATTGCATTATTGGTCAAAATTATTTCACCAGTTAATGAAATATTATTTTTAAAATCATGTACAATATTATTTAGGAGTTGTTTTGAATTATCTGATAACGAGTCATTAAGTATTCCGATATTTCCATGTTCAATCAAAGAGATATGGGAAACTGGCTCAAGGTAAAGTAAATCAGTCACCTCATTCGGTCTTAAATTGGAAGTCAGCATTTTTGAGGTTGAACAGGAACTCAGAACAAAAATTATTATTATAAAAAAGTCAGATGATAAAGTTTTCATGATTTATGCTGTCTTTATTATATTGACCGTATTATAGGCGTTGTTAACTTAATTTTAAAGTCTATTTATTTTTACATACAAAAATATATCACTTTTTTCTATAGTCTGAAATCAAAGTTTTAATTTCCTCATTTTTTGTATAATCGTATGCGGTCTTGCCTTCTAAAGTCTTTATTTCTATATTGGCCCTTTTTCTGCCAATAATTATGCGGTCTCAGTGTTTCCCTTTATCGAAGCAACCATCAGGGCGGTAATTCTTTCAGGAGTTTTTAAATCCAGCTTTGCACCCTCATCTGTTAACAGCTTTACTATTTCAGTATTGTTGTTGGCTGAGGTTAGCATCAACGCTGTTTCTCTGGTAATTTTCTGCAAATCAATGTTTGCTCCTTTTTTCAGCAGCTCTTTTACAACCTTGGGGCAACCGTAAACTGACGCATACATCAATAAGCTGAAATTATCTTTGTCCATGTAATCAACAGAATCAACCAGGGTTACAATTACTTTGGAATTAGTGTAATCTGCTGCTTTTAATGTATTCATAAGTTTTTCGGCTTGCGTTTCTGTTTATACTTATATCCCATTAGAAATCATCAGAAGGAATACAAGAATTACGGTTGTTAAACTTAATCTCTTCGTTGCTCTAAGATTAATAAATGGCAATTAATACAAATCTCCCCACTTTACACAAAGTGATATCTCGTTCAAGCCTTTATCAATTTCTTTAATCTGACATTGTAAGTGTAAATTAAAGATGCGTTTATTAATAATACGTAATTATTAAAGAAAGGTAAAATGGCAGATGGTGATTTAATAATATGTTTATCTAAAAACTAATACTATAAACCCATATTTTTAATTGAGCAATTTAATTATTCTTGCAATATTTGATTCAACTGCATCTTTTTTTGTGCAATAAATATTTCTCGCTGCACTACTTTTTAAAGTAGTTTGGAGGAAATGCCGCGAAAATCAAATTTCGGGAATATTCTGATTTATTTCCAAATGCTTTGACTTTGGTTTAATATTGTATAATTTTACTCCATAATCTATACCTTTAATGTTAACGATTTTGAAAAATATGTTGACAAAAAATCAGAAGGTTTTTTGTTCGTTGCGTTAGGCATTTATAGCCTATATAAAAAAATTTAATTTAAAAGCCACTAAAAATGTCATCAAAAAGAATAAAACTGCTTCTCACGATACTCATATTCGTTGCAGACAGCGCTCTTGCCCAAATTGTATATTATAACGTAGATGGACAGTCAAATAAAACCGTCAGTTTTGTTTTAGATAAAACAATACAAATCAAAAATGAGAAAGATTCACTCTCTTATGCTTTCGGGATTATATATTTTAATTACTTTAAAAATGATAGTCTATATTTGGATCCAATGATAGTTGCAAAGGCTATGCTTGATGGAGAAAAGGGAGAACCTTTAATGACGGATGAGGATGCAAGATCATTTCTTAAGGCATTTAGCAATCGGCGTGAGGCAGATAAAGTTGCTAAAATTAAAGTAACTTATAAAGACCATATTGCAGAGAATACAGAGTTTCTGGAAAATAATAAACAAAGAACTGGTGTAAAAGTAACTCCAAGTGGCTTACAGTACGAAGTAATAAAGATGGGAAAAGGACCAAAACCGACTATTGAAAACACAGTCAAGGTTCATTATGTCGGTACGCTTATTGACGGAACGGAATTTGACTCATCAATAGAAAGAAATGAACCTGCGACGTTCCCAGTTTCAGGTGTCATCCCCGGATGGATAGAAGCTTTGCAGCTGATGCCGGTCGGTTCTAAATTTAAACTATATATTCCGGAAGATCTGGCTTATGGTGAAAGCGGAGCAGGTGAAGTAATAAAGCCATATTCTACTCTGATTTTTGAAGTTGAGCTTATCGAAATAGTTAAATAACAATTATATATATTTTTCATCAAATAATCGGACATTAATTTGTCTTACCGATTCAGGATAGTATTACCAGGAGGTGATCGATATTCAGATTGTACTTTTAATTATCTCAGTAATGATGCTGATTGGTGGAGTTCTACGGAAGAAAGTTCAATTAAGGCTTGGTATTTTAATATAACATATGAAAACATTAATGTACTCAAGGTGAGTCCCGGTAAAAATGGAGGGATGTCTGTTCGTTGCCTAAAAGATTAATTCCACATATAACAATAACTTATTAAAGCTCTCGGGAATAAGCATCCGGGGGCTTATTGTTTTATAGTGCAAAAGAAAAAGATATTGCCATTCAATTCAATCCATAAAAATAAAATTGACTTTTGTTTAAACGGAGTGTAACTTTGTTTAAAATAGAAATCAATACTATGAAAAAAACAACTATTTTTTTAATCGTTTTCATGTTTTTGTTTATAAACCATGCAGACCCGCAAACTTTTACAAACTACACAAGAGAATCTACTTCAACCACTTTATGCAGTGATTATGTTAATTCGATTGCTATAGATGCCCAGGGGAATAAATGGTTTGGAACAGAAGATGGGATTTCAAAATTTGATGGTTCTAAATGGACAATTTATACTGAAAAAGATGGTCTTGCAAGTAACTGTGTTAATGCAATTGCCATAGATGCCCAGGGGAATAAATGGTTTGGAACACGGGAAGGAGTTTCAAAATTTGATGGCACCAAATGGACTATTTATACTGAAGCTGATGGCCTTGCAAATGATTTTGTTCGTTCCATTGCAATTGATGCCCAGAATGTTAAATGGTTTGGAACATGGGGAGGAGGAGTTTCAAAATTTGATGGTAAAACCTGGACAACATATACCAAATCAGATGGTCTTGCAAGTAATCATGTTTATGCAATTGCCATAGATGCACAGGGGAATAAATGGTTTGGAACAAGCTGGGGAGTTTCAAAATTTGATGAAACGAAATGGACCTCCTATGTCGACTCAATCAGTCCTGAATATGAAAAAGCCTTGGGTGATAAGGTTTGGGAATACAAAGAAGTTTATTCAATCGCTATAGATGCTCAGGGTAATAAATGGCTTGGAACAAGATATGGAGTTACAAAATTTGATGGTACAAGGTGGACCATCTATATTGATGCAATCAGTATGGAATGGGAAGGATCAGGGAGTTCTCAAGAATATACTAAAGTTTCTTCAATCGCCATAGACGCAGATGGTAATAAATGGTTTGGAACAGGCAGAGGAGTATCAAAATTTGATGGCACTGACTGGACAACCTATACTGATTCAATTGGTCTTGCAGATGATAATGTTCATTCCATTGCTATAGATGCCCAGGGTAACAAATGGTTTGGAACTGGCAAAGGAGTATCAAAATTTGATGGTACAAAGTGTATAACCTATTCTCAAAATGGTCTTGCAGATAATAATGTTCTTTCAATTGCCATAGATGCCCAGGGTAATAAATGGTTTGGAACAGATGAGGGTGTTTCAAAATTTGATGGTACCAACTGGACAACCTATACCAAATCAAACGGTCTTGCAG
Source organism: Bacteroidia bacterium (assembly GCA_026391515.1). Lineage (GTDB taxonomy): Bacteria > Bacteroidota > Bacteroidia > Bacteroidales > VadinHA17 > LD21. Next base: position 6,664 of record JAPLEC010000119.1, read on the forward strand.
ATGAACCCGTTATCTCAATCGTAATAGATGCTCAAGGTAATAAATGGTTTGGAACAGATGGAGAAGGTGTTTCAAAATTTGATGGTACCAGGTGGATCACCTATACTGAATCAGATGGTCTTGCTTATGATTACGTTACCGGAATTGCCATAGATGCTAAGGGGAATATATGGGTTGGAACAGATGGAGAAGGAGTTTCAAAATTTGATGGTACCAGATGGACAACCTATAACGAATCAAATGGTCTTGTAAGCGGTCAGGTTATTTCGATGGCTATAGATAATCAGGATAATAAATGGTTTGGAACTCTCCTGGATGGAGTTTCAAAATTTGATGGTACAAATTGGACAACCTATACTGTTAAAGATGGTCTTGCGGATAATGGGGTTGAAAGAATTGCCATAGATGCTCATGGTAATAAATGGTTTGGGACTAGAGGTGGAGTTTCAAAATTTGATGGTACCAAATGGACAACCTATACCACTTCAGATGGTCTTGCACATGATATTATTCATTCAATTGCCATAGATGCCCAGGAGAATAAATGGTTTGGAACAAGATTGGGAGTTTCAAAATTTGATGGTGCCAGATGGATGACTTATATTACTTCAGATAGTCTTGAAGGTGAATATTTACAAGCTCAGGCAATTGCCATAGATGCTCAGGGGAATAAATGGTTTGGAACTCAGGGTGAAGGAATTGCAAAATTATCTGCTGATGAACTTAGCGGAGTATCAAAAGCACAAAAACTCAACCAGCAAGAGTTAATAAAACAATTACTGGGTACCTGGAAATGTGAATTAAGTAAAGATACGGCGATGATTATGGACAATACGCTTTCCAGAACTGCTATGGAAAGTAATCGTCAGATTGTCACCAAAGGTAAAATCATTTCCAAAGAAAAGTCGCTTTGGAAGTATGACAAAAAAAATGATAGATTCATTGTTGTGAATATTTCAAGCAGTTCTCAGGATACTTTACGTTTTGCAATACGGTTTACATCGAAGAATTCATACACACAAATTCCATTTAAGGATATCAATAATTCCCAAAATGCAGATTTAATCTGGAAAACTGTAATTATATCTCCAAATAAACGTAAACAATATGCTATACGAAATAACATCCCAATTGGAGTTTTTACATTAACCCGATGAAAAAATGATTTGAATTATGAAATGCTGACTCTAATATATCAGTTGAATGCCCTAAAGTCGACATTTTAATTCAGTTGTACAAAAACTGCTTTATAGCTGAATTAAACATAATTAAAAGTCAATAAACGACTTAGTGTCTAAGAGGTTTAAGCCCTACTTTTATAAAAAGCCCCCGGAGCTGATTTCCGAGGGCTGTTTATTTCAAAGATGCTTTATCTTTCGAAAAAAACTGTGGTGTATTTATTTCTTCACCTTTTTTTTCGCTGCTTTTGGTTTAGCTTTTACTACTTTTTTAACAGGTGCTGCTTTTTTTACTACTTTCTTTTTCATAATACTGAAGATTAAAGGTTATACAAAACTTTGTTTACTATTTATCAAAGATAAACTTTGTATAATTCAAAGTCAAATTTATTTTGCTATTACTTTTAAACACAAATCATATTAATATTAACCGATAAATCTAAATTCTGTTTTTTTCATTTCAATTTATTTCAGGGGAAGGCTCTGAATTTTCTTTTGAAGATTTTGGCCTGGCAATCAATACATCCCCAGCGCGGATCATTACCTGTAATAACGCAACCCCCGAGAATAATCTTTCCTGCTTTTGCTTCAAGAGAATCCTCATAAGATGGTTCTCCATAAACGATCTTTACCACCTTTGAAGAATCGCATTTCGGACATTTGTTAGGTTTCTGATGTGAGTAATACATCATTTTTATTTTAAAGATACACATTTTAAGGGTCCAAGAGAAATTAACTCAAAATAAGAAACGGCATCTCCTGATTGAAATGCTCCTCATACTAAATGGAATTATTACTTCAATGCATTACTTGTCGAAGTAAATAGAAGGAATTGCCGCTGTGCTATATTTTAAAAACTAATAAGATTATTTCCTTTTCTTGTATTTGGTTAGCAAAAATCTTATGCTATTATTTGATGTGAGATCATAGGCCGTATAGCCGGCCGTATATTTATCATTGGACTTTAGATTTTGATTTGCCCCTTTAGCCAATAGTAACTCTACAATTTCATAATACATCTTGTACGAAGCATGCATCAACGCAGTCCAACCATCATCATCCTGCAAATCCACTTTTGCTTCTTTATCCAATAGTAGCTTTACAACTTCTGAGTGTCCGTATATCGAAGCTTCTATCAAAGCAGTTTGACCATTATAACCTTGCAAATCAACTTTTGCTTCTTTATCCAATAGTAACTTTACAATTTCTGTGTATCCGAATGTCGAAGCATCAATTAAAGCAGTCTTATTTTGATCATCTTGCAAATCAACTTTTGCTCCTTTACCCAATAATAGCTTTATAACTTCAGTATTATCCTCACTTAACGAGGCCATAATCAAAGCAGTTTGACCAGAGTTATTCTGCAAATTCACTTTTGCTCCTTTATCCAATAGCAGCTTTACAACTTCTGTCTTCTGCCTAAGCGAAGCTAAAATTAAAGCAGTTTGACCATTTTTATTCTGCAAATCCAATTTTGCTCCTTTAGAAATTAATGTTTTACTCACATCCAGATAACCCAAACTGGAAGAATACATTAAGAGACTTGATCCCTCTATATCTCTATAATCAACAGAATCTATTTTTCGTACCAAAATCAATGCTATTGTATGATGAGATGCATGCAAGGAATTCATTAGTTTTTTTGCGCGTCTGATCTGTGCTTGTCCTGTTGAACTCTCATTTTTCTCCTTAACTCGTAAAAATAATCCCACAGAAACCAGTGACAATGCAATTATTATGAGGATTGTCCATTCTAATAATCTTTTTCTGGAATAAGCACCTTCAAGTTCTGGTTTAGTATAATCGGTAACTGCTTCCTGATGATAATGATACTCCTTCTTTGCTGTCTTCCCGGTATCGTAAGCGTGTTCATCTTTGGGTGCAATCTCCGTAGCTTTAACAGAGTCAGTAATTGCACCACTTATTTCATGGAGCGTGTCCTTTATTACTCCTGTCTTAGAATAAGCCTCTTCTCTCCTGGAACAGGCTTCTGCATTATCAGGATCAAGCTTAATAGCTTTAGTATAGTCGTCAATTGCACCACTAAAATCCTGGAGCTTGTATTTTAATTCTCCTCGGCCTAAATACGCTTCTGCATAGTCAGGCTTAATATGTATTGCTCTGCTATAATTCACTATTGCCCCATTAATGTCGCCCAGTTCAATTTTAGCTTTCGCTCTGAAATAATATGATCTTTCATCATAATCGCCAGGATTCATTTTATTCAGTTTATTATAATCCTTTTTTGCTCCATCTATATCGCCAAGTTTATCTTTAGATTTCGCTCTGAAAAATAATGCTTCTTCATCGTCAGAATAATTCTTTAATGCCAGGGTGAAATCTTCTATTGCTCCTTTGTAATCGCCCAGTTCATATTTAGCTTCCCCTCTTTGATTATATAAAATATCTGCATAATCGGAATCACCTTCTAATAACTTATCATAATCTTCTATAGCTCCTTTGTAATCTCCAAGTCTATATCTTAAATCTCCTCTATGAAAATATGTTTCTTCTTCGTCAGGATTTAATTCGATAAACTTGCTGTAATCTGCTATTGCTCCACTTTTATCACCAAGCATGTCTTTTACAACAGCTCTGGAAAAATATGTCTCTGCATCGTCAGGATTAATTTCAATAGCTTTGTTACAATCTTCTATTTTCTTTTTAAGTTCTAATATCTCTTTTTCTCCAACTTTCTTTACTCCGCTAATTTTCTTTTCTTCGCCAATTTTCTCTTCTTCGTCGGCTTTCATACCTGCAAGAACCCTATCAACATTATATTCATGTATACCTAATTGTCTAGAAAGTTTTAAATACTTTTGACCAGTGAACCCGATAATAAGGCTTCCGGCACCAAAAGCTAACATTGCAGCATATAAGATTCTTCCATCTGTTCCTTCTGGAAAAATTCCCAAAAATAAGAGGAATATAGGTATGAATAATATTCCAGCAATTATTTGTCTATTTTTTTTATTTTCCCTATGTGATAATCCTTCTTTTTTCCATTCCTGAAACATTTCTGGTTCAACAAAAGGGAAATCAGAGTTTTGAATATCCTCAAATTTTTTTTTCATGGTTTATAATTTCAATCAATCATTTAGATGTATAAAAAGTGAATATTCATATATCATTATGCTTCCTTGAATGCATTTTTGATTTTTGCTTCTCTATACCAAAGTTACTCCAGTAAAAAGCCAAAGTCAAGTTTACAACCATTAATCTGGTTTTGCCGTCTAGCCAACTATTACACACGTGGAAAAAAGAAGCGGCATCTCCTATTGTAAAATAAATATGTCTCGCTGCAAATTACTTTAATAAGTAGTAAATTGAAGGAAATGCCCCATTATTATATGTCGGAAATATAATTCAGTTAAGCAACTATTTTTAAAATGATAGATTGTTGAAAGTGCAGAAAATGTGAAAACCGTATTTATTTATTATCTGTGTCAGGCAAGGTCATTTTATCTTTTTCCAAATCACTTATTTCAATTTCGGTTAGTATCAAATATTTTTTTCGCTCAACTATAATATAATAGCCTAAAATAAAAGGTACTGGCAATAATAAAAATATAGCATAGTTTATTTGAAGAAATACTTTTAAAATAAAATACAATGCTATTAATCCAGTCGTGATTAGCACAATCTTATTCCCACTCTCGAAACCACCTACTTTAAATGTCTTTGTGTCGGTGTCTTTAATGTTAAATGAAATTTCAGGGCTGCTGCACCAGTCAATTTTAGCTACAATTGAATGTTGCCCTGATGATATTACAAAGTCTTTTGTTTCTCCATCTTTTATTGTCCCAATTTTCCCCCCGTCAATGTAGATTCGAAAATCTCTCAGCCGGTTATTTAATTCGCTTGTCCTTTGAATTTTTATTGTCGCCATATTTAATTATTTAAATTTATTATCAAACAGTCTAAGGTTTACCCTTTTACTCCCAATCGGTTAAATTTAGTGTTAATTCATTTATATGAGAAATAAAAGTGAACACAATTTGCCAAAACAAGTAGTTTTAAATTCATTAAGTATCTTATTAATTAATCAAAGTTACATCTTGTTTAAGCCAAAGTCAAATTTATTTTAGCAACCTATTTGGCTAAAATAAAACCGTATATAACAATATAATATTATGCCCACCCGCAGGAGCTACTTAAAGGGCGTGTTTTTCAGAGGTCTACATTAAACTCTTTCTCTTCTTTTAAACAATTTTTTCCTGAATTCCGGGATTTATTATCTTTATAGAGGATTTCATAATCCAATTCCCTGAAGATTTAATAAAAAAGATGAACCTTAAATTTTAACTACTATGGAAGAAGAAACAAAAAAAGAACCGGCAAAACCTGAAGATGAGGGTTTATTTGAGAAAACAAAAAAGCTTATCGATAAAGCTAATGAATACATTGATGAAAAGTCTGAAGATCTGAAAAAAAGTAAAACGCTGGAATCAGTTGCCAATGCTATTGATAAGGCTGAAGATTATGTTGAAGATAAAATTGAAGATATTAAGAAGGTCAATGTAAAAGAAGAACTTGAAGAATTCCAGGAAAAAACCGACAGCAAAGCAAATGAGAAAATAGCCAAGGCAAAGAAATTCGGGAAAAAAGTTGCTGGTAAAGTAGCTGATAAGCTGGAAGATTTTGCAAAGGATATAAAGAATAAAACCAAAGACGAGGAAAAAACCCCGGATGCCGGAAAGTAAAACAGACCATCGAAACTTAATACATTAAGTTTCAGCATCACTATTTAGAACTAATTAGAAGTATCAGGGATTCTTATTGTCCTGAAAAGGTTGTTTTATCAAAAAATTCGTATCAGATATCAGCATTAAAAGTATCACCCTGATCGAAATCTCCTGAAGAATATCCCTTCCGGAACCATTCCTTGCGCTGAGCTGCGGTTCCATGAGTAAATGAATCCGGATAAACACGTCCCTGGTATTTCTTCTGAAGAACGTCATCGCCGACTGCAGCAGCTGCAGTCATTGCTTCTTCAATATCACCGGTTTCCAGATAATCCAGCTTCTCTTCATAATGTGCCCACATTCCGGCAAGAAAATCGGCCTGAAGCTCAAGACGTACAGAGAGCTCATTTGCTTTTGTCTCGCTGGTACGTGATCTCTCTGTATTTACCTGATCAAGAATTCCAAGAAGATTCTGTACATGATGCCCTACCTCATGTGCTATAACATAAGCAACTGCAAAGTCGCCGTATGCTCCAAGTTTTGTCTTCAGATCATTACAGAAGCTGAGGTCAATATATACTTTTTCATCACCCGGACAATAGAACGGACCACTGGCTGCACTTGCATAGCCACAGGCTGATTGCACCTGATCAGTGAAAAGAACAAGTGTGGGCTTCCTGTAAGTTTTCCCGGATTGTTCAAATATATTACCCCAGACTGTTTCCAGGTCTCCCAGCACAACCCCGACAAATTTAGCTAATTGTTCTTCTTCAGCTGAAGGTACGTACTGCTCAGTCGTGGAACTGCTGCTTCCCGAATTATTGAGGAGGGAAGAAGGATCACCTCCGAGAAGTAAAACAATTATAATAATAACGATAGTTCCAATACCACCACCGATAGCCATTTTGCCTTTGGACATTCCTCTGCGATCTTCAACATTATCGCTGCCTTGTCTGCCCTCCCATTTCATAATAAAAAGTGTTTTGGTTAATAATCAGGTTAGCTTATACAAAACTATTTTTTTTCAATAGAAATTCAACCTTTTTAAGTAAGATATGTTATATCATCATAAATATTTTAATGATCACACTTAAGTGTTTTAATTACATTTGTAATCAATTTTTCAGGAGATAATCAATGTCTGCCAAAGTTCAAATATCGAAAATATATCCTGTCACGGGAATGTCGTGTGCTTCATGCGCATCCAGGACTGAGACATTTGTTAAAACTTTACATGGTGTCACCAGGGCTTCAGTGAATTTTGCCGATACAGCTCTCAGTGTCGAATTTTTACCTGAAGAAATCACTCCGACTGAGCTAAAAAAAGCAATTCAGTCAATCGGTTACGATATTATAATTGATGAAGCAAACAGCCAGAATTTAAAAGAAGAAGCTCAGTGCTCTTATCTTAAAAGGACCATTATCAATACTATAGGAGCTGCTGCGTTAAGCATACCTCTGGTTATAATTGCAATGTTCTTTATGAATATGCCATATGCCAATTATATCATGATGGCGCTTGCAACACCCGTTGTATTCTGGTTTGGCCGGCAGTTTTTTACCGGTGCATGGAAACAGCTGAAACATCGGTCCGCAAATATGGATACTCTGGTTGCACTTAGTACGGGCATTGCATATCTCTACAGTTCGGCTGTAGCAATTTTTCCTGATCTGTTTCAGAAGGAAGATATTCAGGGACATGTGTATTTTGAAGCTTCAGCTGTTATTATCTCTTTCATTCTACTTGGGAGACTCCTTGAAGAAAAGGCAAAATCAGAAACAACTTCTGCATTAAAAAAACTAATGGGGCTTCAGGTTAAGACAGTTATTCAAGTTCTCGAGAACGGGGAACAGAAAGAGATACCGGTAAGCAAAGTGCTGCCGGGAGATATTTTGTTAGTAAAACCCGGTAGTAAGATCCCTGTTGATGGTTTGGTAGTTTCCGGTAGTTCATTCGTTGATGAAAGCATGATCAATGGTGAACCGATAGCTGCTGAAAAAATCATTAATTCCAAAGTTTTTGCCGGTACCATCAATCAAAAAGGAAGTTTCCATCTGCGAGCTGAGAAAGTCGGAGGTAAAACTCTCCTTGCGCAGATAATTAAAATGGTCAGGGAAGCCCAGGGAAGTAAAGCTCCGATCCAGCATCTTGTCGATAAAATTGCTGGAATATTTGTACCGGTGGTCATAATCATTGCTTTGCTAAGCGGAATCATCTGGTATATCTCGGGAACAGAGAATGCTCTGATTCATAGCTTATTAGCAATAGTGACAGTGCTTATTATTGCATGTCCGTGTGCCCTGGGCCTGGCAACTCCCACTGCAATAATGGTTGGAATAGGCAAAGGTGCGGATAATGGCATCCTGATAAAGGATGCTGAAAGTCTGGAGATCGCTCATAAAGTTAATGCTATTGTTCTCGATAAGACCGGGACGCTTACCCTTGGTGAACCTGTTGTTCAGAATTTTGAATGTAAGAAGAACATTGAATCCGAAAGATTTAGCGAAATTCTTCTTGGTATTCAAAAAAGCAGTGAACATCCTCTGGCCGAACCAATTGTCAGATATCTGGAAAATGCAGGTATTAAAAGTAATTTCACTTCGCTTCACGTTGAAAATATAGCAGGATTAGGTATAAAAGCATTCGTTAGTAATGAACATTATTTTGTCGGGAACCGGAAGCTGATGACAGAAAATAATATTGACATCGACAAGGATTTACTGGTGTTATCAGAAAAGTGGCAGAATGAGGCAAAAACGGTCTCATTTTTTTCCGATTCGAAAAATGTTCTTTCAGTGATTTCGGTTTCAGACAAAATGAAAGAATCATCAGTTAAGGCAATCCGGGAGCTTCATAATTTTGGTATTGAGGTACATATGCTTACAGGAGATAATGAGCAGAGCGCAAAAGTAATAGCTGATGAAGCAGGTATCGACAGCTTTAAAGCCAACGCTCTTCCCCAGATTAAACATGATTTTATTAAGCAGCTGCAACAACAGGGAAAGATTGTTGCGATGGTCGGTGATGGTATTAACGATTCACAGGCGCTGGCTCAGGCCGATGTAAGCATTGCAATGGGTAAGGGATCGGATATTGCTATGGATGTTGCAAAAATGACTATTATCTCATCTGATCTTACACTTATTCCAAAGGCTTTAAAACTTTCAAAGCTTACGGTAGCGACAATCAGGCAGAATCTGTTCTGGGCTTTCATTTACAACATAATAGGGATACCCGTTGCAGCCGGACTGCTTTATCCGTTTACAGGTTTTCTTCTGAATCCTATGATCGCAGGTGCTGCAATGGCGTTGAGCTCGGTGAGCGTTGTCAGCAACAGCCTGCGCCTGAGAATGAAAAAACTATCTTGAATAAGAAATTACGACTTTCTTTAAATACATAATTTATTTCGCCTCTTTCACTTCCAGATATAATGTATCTGCATTCAGTCCTGTAAAGATGCCATATCCATTAGTAATACTTGTGGAAGGATTTGTAAGGTTCTGTGAGCTGTTAGTTTTATCGTCGTACAAAGATGCGTAATCGGGAAGAACATGATACAGAATAATCCGGTGAGAACCGAAATATTGAAATTCCTGCGGCCTCATCTGGAGTCCGGAAGAAGTTGTCGGAGCTTTATTGAATCTGAAGCCCGATATTTCTTCATCGTCGCCAAAATCACGTACCGGATCGAGAGTATCTTCCATGTTTTCAATAACCACAATATAATACGACTCATCATCATTATTCCATGTAAGCTCCAGTGGCTCAGGCATTTGCCACATACCTCCGCCACCTGTAGGAATTGAGGCGCTATCCATGCGCGTAACAGATATTGAAGTTGCAGATTCAGTAAAACCAAGAGGTTTCAATGGAACTTCTGTATAAGCAGATATATGCGTGGAGTTGTAAGTGAAAGAGAGATCATAATGCTCACCTGCAGCAACTATCAGGGTGCTGTCAATATACTTACCATCACCAAGAGGAGTCAGAATATAGTCTGTATCATTATTTGTTACAGTGATGGTCAGGTTATTGATATCATCGGGCGCATATGTCACGTTGGATGAAAAGGGAATCTGCCTGCTTACTGTCAGGCTTACACAATCGCCTGGTCGTAAATAAGATTCAACAATCGGAATATCTGTAAATTCAGAATTATCCCGTTTTGTACAGGCTGATATTGCTGTAATTGTTACAAATGTTAATATTATAATTCTTAATCTCATTTTATCTGAGTTTAAGTGAAAGTGTAAAGTTTGGAGTAATACCGAGGTAATTAATATTGGTTTCAATAATCTCTCCTTCTGCAATAGTATACTGTTTATACCAGATATTTCTATGGTTATAAACATTGAAAAGAGAAACGCTGACCGATCCGAGCTCCCTGCGACGCTTATCGCTTCTTCTTCCCATCAGAAGCCTGTATGAAGCTGAGATATCTAATCTGTGATAATCGGGCAGGCGTATGCTGTTTTTTGATGTAACCGTAAAAAAGTCCTGTGTCGTTCCATCAAGCAGGGTTATTGTGTAGGCTCCGGATGGTGCTGTATATGGACGACCAGTGGCATATATCCAGTTTGCAGAAAAATCCCATCGCTTGTATTTATAGAGTCCTACAATTTTAAACTCATGGGTAACATTCTGATTAGCAGGAAAATATTTGTCGGAATACTCATCAAAGTGATTTTTTGCCTCACCAATTGTATAGCTTATCCATCCATTAAGATTACCTGAGTTTTTCTGAGCTAAGAATTCTATTCCCCGTGAGTATCCATAACCATTAAAGAAGTTTTCATTATAATTCACGCCCATCGGACTTGCATTTATTCTCAGAGAATATTCTGTAAGATTATGGATTTTTTTATAATATCCTTCAGCGCTGAACGTACAGTCAAATTATATGATGCAGATAAACGTGGTTCAAAATACAGTTTACCGGTTGTTTCAAAATAATTTGCTCTGAGACCAGGTAGTATCTGGAGCTTATCTTTTAATAATTTTATTTTACTCTGAAGATAAATGCCTCCCAGTACAGCTGCTCCGTTACGATTGAGAATTGATGCAGTATCGCTTTGAGCATAAGAATATTTTATATCGTAATAAGTTGCAAAAGCTCCGAATTGAATCTGAGTTGTGTTGGTCGCTTCTACCTGATAATCAGATTTGATGCTGTAATCCTTCAGATCATTGTTTTCAAAAATTCCGCTCATATTGGTTGTAGCCTCATCATCGGGGTTGATCAATGTTCTTTCTGATGAACGATCTCTCTTATTGTAATAATTTGAATAACTAAGGATTGTATTCCCATATAATTTTGAGTTCCATTTCCTTGACCATTTCAGACTTGAACCTATATTCCCATATTTTGTCAGGTCGACGGAATTCATGCTGAAGTTGGCATTAAACTGCCCGAATGAAGGGATATCAGAGCTAAAGCTGTTATCCAGTTTATCAGTCCCGTTAAAAATACTCAGTGATATAATATCTTTTTTACCCGGCCGGAATGTAAATCTCCCGTTAAGGTCGTAGAAATAGGAAGTTATTTCATCGCTTTGGGAAAATTTTCTTCCCGGGCCAGTTCCTACATCGGGTGCCGCTTCAGTTTTGCTTTTATTGAATTTCTTAAATATCATGTTGTAGATTGTCCCCTGATATGATCTCCGGAAAGCTATAAAAGATGAGAATTTTTTCCCGATTGGAATTTCTGCAAAGACATTAACGCTGAGCATGCTGACATCGATACCAAAGTTTATTTGTTTCTGATTGCCTTCCTTGCTTGTTATTTCAGTAACCGATGATATCCGCCCTCCGAATCTTGATTCAAATCCGCCCTTATAAAGCTGTATATCTTTCAGCGCATTTGAATTAAAAGCGCTGAAGAATCCATAAAGGTGATCAACATGATAAACAGTAAATCCATCATAAAGAACAAGGTTCTGATCAGGTGTCCCACCGCGGACATAAAGGCCAGACGATGATTCGTTTGATGCACTGATACCGGGCATAAGCTGGAACGAACGCATTATATCCTTTTCACCAATGCTGGGAAGCTGTTCTATTTTCATTGGTGAAAGCTTTATCGTACTCACTTCCGCTTTTTTAACAAAAACGACATCATCTTTATAAGCAGTCACCTTAACTTCTTTAAGAGACTGAGACTGGGGCTTGATTTCGATTACCAGATTTTTCTTAGGTAGCTGAGGTGTCAGAAATACATGAGTCTTCTGATAACCAACATATTGTATTAATAAAGTGCTGGTGTCAGTCGGTACCTTGAGAAGTGTAAAATAACCATCTGCATTTGTTGAAGTGCCTAAAATTGTACCTTTTACCTGAACAGCAGCAAATGGGAGAGCCTCGTTTGTTGCCTGGTCGCGAACAATACCAGTTAAAGTATAATTAAGAACAGCGGGAGGTCCGAAATATGTTTTTACCGGCATTTTATCCTGAATCTCAATGCTGGCACTATCTTCGGCATTTTCTTCGACATAGTATTTTGCCAGATCTTCGGTGACTTTTTCATCCGGTTTATATTCTGCAACAGATTCCTTAAAATCTTCACCGATATTTCCTTTCCCGAATCCCTGTTCTGCCATATAGTTTTCTTCCCTTTTCAATCTTACACTCTTAAAAACTGTCCGCAGACCATACAGGTTTATGTCATTGCGGCCTATTGCGGTATCATTTACCTGGAAGAATAAATTACTTCTTCCATATTTGAAATTGAAAGTGAGCAGACTGGCAAGAGCTTCGACACATCCCAATTTTTCTCCTGAAGTTGTTCCTCTGCCTGGCAAATAGACAAAATAATAGTTGATAAACCGAGAAGAAGTTTTTAGGGTATCCTGCTTATATAATTCCCTGGCAGTCATATTTTCTTCACCTAAAATAAAGATGAAAGGCCTTTTTATCATAGTATAGTCACTATCGGCCGTGAAGCAGATATATTTTAAATAACATCTGCTGCCCGGAGAATTGAAAGAGTACTCCCTGAACTGGGCTGTTAATATTCCGAAAATGAAAAAGTAGATCAGCACAAACAATAACTTGCGTAAAAGGCTATTTATCTCCATAACTGTATTTACTGAAGTCTTTTTCTTTATTGCCGGTGAACCGGACAAATGAAAAATGACTTTAATAATATAATACAGTTAGACAGATAAAAACCCTACTTTATTCCGTCACCCGTAATAATTCCTATTCAGATTTTATAATTTAAGAATGAAATTATTTTTTCTTTACTATCTGAGAAATTTTACCTGTTTTTTTATTCTTCAGAATAATTTTGATCCTCCCGTCAGGCATCCTCTCCTCTTTAACAAAAATATTGTCCTTATCATATTCACGAATTGCCGAAATACGTCCGGTCTTTTCTTTACCCCTCCATACCTTCAGCTTTACCGGTTCCCATTTTCTTGATTCTGCAGAACGGTAGCAGGTGTCCATTATTTCATTTATCACATAACCATCATAGAATGTTTCCAATGGATCAACCTTTTTTTCAAATGCCCTGAACATATCCGTAAACATATTATAATATCCGAGTTCTGCCAATTCATCGCCTACCGGAAATATCCATCCCTTTTCTGTTTCAGCTTTTTCAGCCACATATCCGCGTTTACCTCCTGCAGTAAACATTTCGAACCCGGTGCGGAGGAAGTTATTAATCCATATGGTGCCTTCAGTTCCCATAACTTCATCACGTAAATCCATGCCTCCCCTGAATGTCCAGCTAACCTCAAATTGCCCAATAGCGCCATTTTCATATCTGACCCATCCAAGTGCATTATCCTCAGCATCAATAGGTTTAACAAGTGTATCGGCAATACTTATTACTTCGACAGGACGAATATCTTTTCCGATATAGTTTCTGGCTATTTCAATACAATGGCAGCCCATATCAAGTAATACACCTCCTCCCGATAATTCTTTGTTCCAGAACCAGTCGCTGTGAGGGCCGGGGTGAGTCTCCCGCGAACGTACCCATGTGATCTGTCCCAGCGTTCCTTCCCTTACCGCTTCAATAGCCTTGACAGTTTTTGGCGGATATATCAGGTCTTCAAGATAACCATGCAAAACTCCGGCTTTTTCAACAGCTTCCAGCATTTTAAATGCTTCGGCCGCATTTCTCCCCAGAGGCTTGGTACATAAAACTGCTTTACCGGCAGCTGCCGCAAGCTTTACAGCTTCAAGATGGAGGTTATTAGGCAGTCCGATTACAACAATATCGACCCTTGGATTGTTGACAGCATCTTTCATTGAAGTGGTCCATTGAGGGATTCCATGCTTTTTTGCAAAGGCTTTACCTCTTGATTCATCACGTGAATAAATAATCTGCACCTGGTCACGGCTTCTCAGCCCGTGAAGCGAATAAGTGTAGAAGTCGCCGATAAAACCGGCACCAAGCATTGCAATTCTTGCCACAGGATTAAGATTAAAAGATTATAATTGATTCCTGTTAATAACAAGAAAGGTAAAATTTATCTTTGAAAAGACAATGAGGGTTTCTCTTAAAATCCTTTGTGTTCAATTATGTCATATTCTTTGTTAATGCTGAAGTTTAAACGGCAGCACTTTGTTATTTATAACTGACTATACTATTTAAATAATACAATTTGTATTATACATTTTGTATAATGCATTCCGGATAACTAAAAATAAAGTATAGCAATAGCTACTCCCAGTAATTATGCACCTATTATGTTGTAAAGAATTCTATATCTTCTCCCCTCGCCCTTGCTTCCTTTACCATTTTCTGCAGATTCAGAGAAAGGTCTGACAGGAGCATTATGATTCCGTCAACCATTACAAATTTGTTGAACGGATTTTCTCCTGCTAACCTGCTGGTTGTAAAATCCTGGTCAAAAAACCCAATATCAAGCATATCTTTTATTTCCCGCACTTTGTTGGTCACTGTGGATCTTTTTGTATCAAAATATTCGCAAATATCATCCGGTTTCACAAATGGTTTGAACGATTTGTCGAATAGAAAATTAATTGATCCTATCGTATAGATCACGGCTGCAGCCCAGATTTCAATTCTACCCCTTTGAAATGGAACATCCCGTTTCCTGCCAAGTCTTTTAACCAGGTTCATGCAAAGCCTTTTGTATTCAAAGTTTAATTTCTGAGTACAAAATGAATTTGTCAGTCCAATAAGCTTTTCTTCTGACTCCTTAATCTCTTTTTTATTCATCATTGGTTATCGGGGATGACGTTAACGCATTGAGCTGATCTTTGATCATTTCGACCAGGGAATCATATTTAAATTTAAACCATCTTTTCCGATAGTCCCCGGAAAAATCAATTACCTCCTTGAAATGGCTGAATGGCTTTCGCTTACTCAGGGCCTGAATCAGGCTGTTTTTCAAATCAATATTATCCACACTCTCAGCAAATCGCTCCATTATCTTAAAAGATTCAAAGGATTGAGGCGGTTCGATAAGGTAGTACTGGTCAAAGTCCTTATCAACTTTACGCCGATCCTTTACCCATGCATCAGGCTCAAAAGAAGAGTAGTCATCCCAGGCGGGAATAAAAATAATGTCATGAGTTTTGCGGTGAATGTAACACATGAATCCGCAATTGATCTGATCAGCAATTTCATTTATCCTTGCTTCGTCCAGCATGTGTAAGTATTATAAAATATTTTGAGTTGGATCCAAATACACAGGTAATTAACTAATCTTTCATCAGCTCTGAAAGTCCTCTTTCTATCTCCTTCTGTGATTCTGAAATAATCTGATATAATTCCTTCGGGGTGCGCTTATCCGAGAAATCCTGAGCATTATTATTTACAGCTTTGAGATCATACTCTTTATCTTCAATTTCCTTTCGGGTAACAAACCAGCTTCTTTCACTGATTTTTTCAGGACTATCTTTAGGCAGTCTCAGACGGTATAGGAAATCACTGAAATGTTTGTATTCCAATGGATTACCTTTATTCACTTTTCTTGGCCTGAAATCGTCCCCCAGGGTCATATCATAATACCAGATTTTTGCTGTAGCCTTTCTCTTTCTGAAAAAAAGAAGGTTGGTCTTTACGCCTGCACCTGCATTTACAAAGACACCTCCGGGTAAACTTATTATGCAAAACAAGTCGCACTCATTCATCAGTTTTCTTTTGGTTTGCTTGTATGCGGCCGTTTTAATATGAAAAAGAACTCCCTCGTCAATTACCATTCCGCAGACTCCGTCTTCGGCAAGACTGGTTATAATATGCTGAATGAAAAGTATCTGTGCTTTACCGGTCTTATAAGCAAACTGAGCCTGTGCTGCTTTCCCTTCCTTGCTGCCGAACGGAGGATTTGTAAGAATATAATCGTACTGAGCAGGGGCTCCTTTG
>JAPLEC010000196.1 GCA_026391515.1 Bacteroidia bacterium
GGTTTTTTGTAGATATGTGCTTCGCCCGATTGTGGATTCATTTTATAAATTGTGAATGGAGTTGTATAATTTGTGAAAGAATAGTAGATATCCTTATCTTCCTTCTTTCCTCCGAAGCCATATGCACTGCCGATACCGGGAAGAGCTATCTCTCTGATCAGATTGCCTTTATTATCAAATTGTTTTACTTTAGAGATAGCATCAACCAGATAGTTAGCGAAAAAATAACCGGATCCGGTTGAAGGCTGGAGTACATTCTCTGTTTCAGGAATGAAATCAGTCCAGTTCTCAACTCCCGGCTTTTCAGCATCCACGGTAACAATTTTTGTGTTAGGTGCATTCAGATTGGTGACAATAAAAAGTTTAGAGCCGTCATTATCAATAATATAATGGTCGTTATCAAAATTTCCGACAACTGTCTGAAAATCAGCTATCTTCTGACAAGATTATCGCCGAAAACTACCTTATCTTCTGATTGCTTTGTTCCAATTTTGTGATAGTATAGCTTATGGTGGTCGGTTTTGGCCGATAATTCACTTCCTTTTGGCTTATCATAGGTTGAATAATAGTAACCTTCATTGCCCTGCCATGCAATTCCTGTGAATTTAAGATCAGCAAGAGTATCACCGATTATCCCTTTTGTAACAGCATCCATTGTAATCACTTTGCGCCAATCGGACCCTCCCTCGGAAATAGAATAAGCAACTTTGCTCCCATCTTTTGAAAATCCCATCTCCCCCAGAGATGTTGTACCATCGGCCGAGAAGGTATTAGGATCAATAAACAGCTCCGGCTCTCCGCCCTTTTTCTGGCGATAATAGACAGACTGATTCTGGAGTCCGTTATTTTTTGAGAAGTATGTGTAATCGCCCTCATTAAAAGGCATTCCAAATTTTTCATAATTCCACATTTTTGTCAGACGCTCTTTGATCTGTTCCCTGTAAGGTATCTTTTCAAGATATCCGAAAGTGACACCGTTTTGTTCTTTAACCCATGCTGCAGTTTCATCTGACATATCATCCTCCAGCCATCTGTAAGGATCAGCTACCGGTGTTCCAAAAATGGTGTCAACAACATTACCCTTTTTAGTAACCGGGTAATTAATTTTATTATAAGAATCACTGCCGCAGCTTGTTAATATAACGGTTGCTGCAATAAAAGAAAGTAGACTTTTCATATTTTTCTGTTTATGAAGATGAAAATTCAAATTGATTTTTAAATAGCACCTGATATCAAAGTTAGTCATTATGTTTAAAAATCCTGCTGCCAGTGAAAAATTTCAAATTCTCCTGTATGAT
Source organism: Bacteroidia bacterium (assembly GCA_026391515.1). Classification (GTDB taxonomy): domain Bacteria; phylum Bacteroidota; class Bacteroidia; order Bacteroidales; family VadinHA17; genus LD21. Next base: position 1,299 of record JAPLEC010000196.1, read on the forward strand.
AAGGGCTATCATCTTCTGTCCATCTGCGTTTAAATGGACTCCGTCGGTAGTCAGGTTTTTGAAAACAGGAGACAGGATCTGACATGTATTGATGAAATAAACATTTTCCTCTCTTGCTATTCTTGCCAGCTGTTCATTCAGTTTTGTGACACGTTCCATCCCACCTTTATATTTTTCTTCCAGCATCTCATCAGGGCCGAAAGGAGGAGGTGACACAATGAAAATTACAGGTTTGCTTTTATTGAGTTTCGATTTAAGCTTTATTTCCTGAATAAGCTTCCTCATATTTTCCGGTACAAACGAAAGAGAATCTTTAAAAACAGCTTTACAATCATTTGTACCAAGCATGAGGATGATCATATCTATTCTTCCAAGCTTGCTGCAGGCTTTTTCCATGTAGCTCCCGATATTCGAAAGTGTATTGAGAGAGGTACGGCCGTTGTTATTGAAACCTATTGTGTTTCCTGAGATTGAAATATTGAAAATAGTATCATTAGATCTGATCTTTTTCAGCTGGTTCACCCAGCCAGAGGGAAGAGCCCCGTTTGAATCGCCCAGGGTAAAAATTTTCAAAGGTTTTTCTTTTGCTTGTTTGGTTTTGTCCTGTTCATTTATAAGTGTAGCTTTTACACTTATTCCAGCTGATAAGCCAGTTAAAATCAACAATATCAAGAGTTTAGGGAAAAGAATTTTCATATAATTTTTCTTACGTCCAATAATTAATTCTCCAGCCGTTTCTCCTTGCTATCCTCAAAAGTTTTCTGTCAGGATTTACGCAGACAGGGTTACCGACTATACTTAATGCAGGCAGATCAGAAATTGAATCGCCATAGTACCAGGTTTTATCCAGAGCATTGTTATTTTTTTCACAATACTCTTTAAGCCTCACAACTTTCTCTTTTCCAAAACAAACAGGTCCGGCAGTTCGTCCTGTACAACTGCCGTTTATTACTTCAAGATCTGAACAGATTATATCGTCTATTTCAAGGTAAGCCGCTATTTCCCTGCAAATGGGGACAAGCGATGATGAGAGTATCACCACTTTTGCATTTTTCTCCTTATGGAATTTAATTTCGGGTTTTACTTCAGGGTGAACTGATGGCAAAAGCGTCTCATTGACTACATCCGAGCACAGGCTGGCAAGAATATTTTCTGGTATGCCTTTAACCCATCGGACCATCTTATCAATAAGTTTAAGGGGATCCATCAGCTTCAGCCTATGCACAATCGAAACATATAATGCATTTACCAGATCGAAGCCGGACATCAGTTTCTTTCTGTAGGCAGCTTTAGCAAGAGCCCTGCCGCTGACAGCTTTTGTTATTGTCCGGTCGAGATCGAAAAAAACTATGTAATTCTTGCTAATGCTGTTATTTTTTGAAGAAATGTTTTCCATCCGGATTATATATAATATTGACGGCTTCGGGAAGAATTTTTATGTTGAATTTTTTTGCAAAATTCATTTCTCCGTCAACATGGTAGGGAACCTTTTCGGTAAATTCAATATTAACAGCCTGAGTCTGGAAATAATTAACCTTTTTGTCTTTAATATGTTCTCCTTTAGGAACCTGAAGAAATAACTTGAATCTCTGAAACAGATTTAATCTTTTGATTGAACATACATCCAGCAGGCCGTCATTAGCGATAGCTTTCGGGGTAAGAAAATATTTTCCTGCAAATCTTCTGCCGATAGAAACTGTATTCATGAAGCAATCGGTTTCATGTTGGCTACCTTCGCTCAGAACTACCATTCTTTTTTCCCTGAAAAACAGGAGAGTCTTTATTATTTGCCAAAAATACTTGGAGACTTCTCCTTCTTTTACAGTCCCATCTTCGTTATAGTTTTCAGCAGCGACCTCAGCGTCAAATCCAAGACCCATACCGTTAAGGAAAATCATATCATTGACTACTCCGACATCCATTGCAATTATCTTCTTACTGAAAAATGTTTCCCATTCTTTTTCCCCGTAGCGATTTGGAAATCCGAGAATCTGGATAAAATCGTTACCGGTACCTGCAGGAATTATCCCAATCACCACATTCTTGTTATTGATAAGGGGTCTGGCTGCTTCATTGAGTGTTCCATCGCCGCCCACACTGATAATATATTTGAATCCCTTCTCGGAATACATTTTGGAGAGTTCAGCAGCATGTCCGATCCGTTCAGTGAGAACGATTTCACCATCTATATTATATTTACTGATCATTTTCTCAATTTCAGGAACTAATGTTTTTGCGAAACCGTTCCCGGCTATCGGATTGACGATAAAAATCCATTTTTCTGATTTATCTTCTGCCATGTTGTGATACTTTAAACCTTCGTGTTCCTTTGTGATAACCTTTGTGTCCTTAGTGGTTAAAATTTTTTATTTTAAATGCTAACCAAGGAATTCTGTTGGACATAATTCTCAATATATGCTGATTCAATCACAGTTTTAACTGTATCGATAATATCCTCATCGCTTTTATTTATGAGCTCTTCCCTTGGAATAGGCTTATGAATTATCACATCCAGCTTGCAACCAAAATTGATGTAGAACCGGTTTTTAGGTTTAAGATCATAAAAGCCATTTAAAGTAACCGGAAGAATCCCTATCTCTCTTGACCGGAACAGATAAATGAATCCCCTGTAGAAAGGATTTATCTTGCCATTGAGGGTTCTTGTTCCTTCAGGAAATATTGCAACCGACTGATCCTTTGCTTTTTCCACAAGCTGCTCAAGCATATGACGGGTATTTCTTATAGTAGGCTCTTTATATGGAATATAATCAGTAAGCTTAAGAAAGCGGCTGAAAATCGGAACCTTAAGAAGCCGTTCATGTCCAAACCAGGATATTTCAGGATAAAAAGACTCGATAGCAATTATGTCAAAAAGACTTGCATGATTTGCAAGTAGTATATATTTTTCTTTCTTATCCAGATTTTCTTTCCCATGAATCCGCAGGTTTTTACCCATTACCAGAAAAACAGATTTAGCCCAGACTTGCGTCATAAATTGAACAGGCCGTTTAAGATGCAGCCATGTCATTGGGATTACAATGAGTACTCCTATAGCAGTGTATATATACAGTAGCCCGAAAACAGGAATGGTCAGTAGTATATAAATACTCGAAAAGATCATCTGCACTGATTTTCTGAAGGCAAAGTAAACGTTTTTTTTTATTTTTTATAACCTTCCTGATTATTATAACATTTTAAAGGCTATTTACCTGAATTACTGACAAATGCAATCTGTTTGCTGTCAGAAGCCCAGGAAGGGACATTAATGGTTCCCTGTCCGCCGTACAAATATGCAATAACCTCCGGTTGTCCGCCTGTTACCGGCATCAGCCTGAGTATAACCCGTTTATATGAAGGATGAGAATTCGGTTCGACTTCAGGAGGAAAAGAAATAAAAACTATCCATTTTCCGTCAGGAGATACATGTGGAAACCAGTCATTGTATTTTTCAGATGTAAGCTCCTCTCTTTCTGATCCATCCGGTTTCATCCGCCAGATGTGCATTACTCCTGAATGACTTCCATTATAATAAATGTATTTACCGTCGGGAGAAAACTCACATCCATCAACATGTTCACCTTTTTTTATGTCAGTCAGGGAGACCTCTTTTCCACCCTTTATTGAGTTTTTGTATATATTATATATAGGTATGTTGTTTCGCTGCGCTACATAAAGCACCTCCTTATTGTCAGGTGCCCAGCCATGCCAGTAGGAGGGAGTGTTTTCAGTGATAATCTTTGGATTACCTCCTTTCAGAGGCAGGACATAGACTGTTGAGCCACCTCCGGGTAATCCTTCACGCTGATGACTGATAGCCAATAGTTTACCATTGAATGAAATACCGTGATCGTTATTATTTCTGTCAGCAAAACCTGTGTTAAGTTTATCAATATCTCCACCGATTGCAGGGATGGTAAAAAGAGATCCGTCCATATTAAAAAGCAGCTTTTTACCATCAGGCATCCAGTTCGGAGCTTCAAATCTCCCGTCTTTCTTAAAAATTATATGCCTCTTTCCGTCAAAAACATTAATTGTCTCAAGGCGACAACCGAGATAGCCATCTTTGCCCGGATTGTAATCATCGCTGACAGGTCTGTCGATCCGGACATTCCATATCCTTGCTTCTTCAGTGACATTGGGATCGTGAGAACATATAAAAAGGCCTGCAAGTACCTCATCAGCAAGATTATCCATTTCATGTGAACCAATTACTTCAAATGGTTCGCCAGAATGGGCTGCTCTCATAATTACTTTCTTTCCCTCCCTCTCAATCTGGATAATATTATAGTTAGAACCGGTTGCAAATATCTCATCTTCAGGATCTCTCATCGCCATTCCGGGTTTTGCTCTCCATTGCATCACTGTAAGACCGTCGCCATGCAGAACGGCTGAAATATGGAACGCTTTTTCGTCAACAGATTCCCTTATCATCCAGCCAATTTTTCTGTGAGTGTTTGTCCCCTTGCCGACAAATTCAAAATTAGCTGTCAGCATGAAGTCACCTTTAATTTTATTGTACAAGAAATAAAATTCATCTCTTTCGAACCAGATGTTGTAGCCTGAGCCTTTTATTGTATAGCATTGATCTGCTTCATTATAGATAGCATAACCTTTGTTTTTTGGATTGCCGATATCGGCATTGTATTGAAAATCAACAATTTGCTGATTCTGAGCAGCACAAATATTATAAATATTGCTAAAAAGGAATAACAATAAATATTTCATAAGATCATTCATTTTCTTTTTCTTTCAATATGCTCTTTTGTTATAAAATTAATTATTATTGGTAATTAATTTTTTAAAAATTTAACTGCAATCGGTTGCAGATTCAAATATTTATTTTTAATTTTGATAAGTGACCTGAACCTAACAATAAAAGCTGATTTGCAATTTCGATTATAGTACTTGAATATTAAATAGTTATGCCTATGTAATAAATAAAAATTCTGAAAATTAAACAGGGAATGTGGCAACATCCCCTGTAATCAGAAGTTAATTTTTATAGATGCGTATTGCACTACATCATGTTAATTATATTAAACCCTTAAACTTAGAAATCTATGGTAAAAAAACCTTCGAGCCGCCTTTTTGATCA
>JAPLEC010000447.1 GCA_026391515.1 Bacteroidia bacterium
ACGATTGAAGTGATCAGGGCTGACCTTCAGAAGAAGCAGTTAGATTACAGGCTGGTGTAGGTTTTCCACCTGATCTTCCTTTATTATCCTCAGCAGTTCCTCCACCGCATTTTCTTCCGGCACATTCTTCTTCACAGGCACCATTCCCCTGTAAATATGCACCTTGCCTTCACCTGCTCCGATATAACCGTAGTCTGCACCTGCCATCTCCCCGGGACCGTTTACAATACATCCCATAATGGCAATTTTTAATCCGGTAAGATGTCCGGTTGCAGCTTTAACTTTTTTTACGGCATCCTGCAGATTGAATTTAGTACGTCCGCAGGTAGGGCAGGAGATGTAACGGTTGCGTGTTATCCTTGCTTCAGTTGCCTGCAAAATAGAAAATGAAAGTTCTTTCAGTTTTTCTCCCTGGACCTTTCCACTGTTGGTAATACAAATTCCATCTGCCTGCTTTAAAATGAAATAACGCCCGAGCAAGGCAGCAGCATCAATGGTAAGCTTTTCAGGATCATCTTCCTCAAAAACAGGATTAAGAAAAGTTTTTTTCTGAGATTTTTCTGATAGAAATGGCGGGGTTTTGTAGCTGAAAATGAGCATTTCACCCTTGAATGGCTTATCGTTTTCTGTCAGGTATTTGCCATTTTTATAAATTATGACTTCAGGTTTATACGATAAATCTCTGGTATTGAATTTTTGAGAATCCACAGCTCTTATTATGCGATCTTTTGATCCACCAAGGAAACGAACTATCTCTTTTGCAACAGGAATCTCACGTTCAGGATCTTCTGTCAGAGAAACTCTTACACTGTCTCCGATCCCTTCCGAAAGAAGTGCTCCGATTCCAGCCGCTGATCTTACCCTTCCATCTTCACCTTCTCCTGCTTCGGTTACACCCAGATGTATCGGATAGGCAACTCCCTCTTCCAGCATCTTCTTAACCAGCAATCTGTTAGATTCAAGAACTATAACAGTATCAGAAGATTTCATCGACAAAACCAGGTCATTGAAATTTTCAGACCGGAATATTTGTACAAATTCCATTGCCGATTGAACCATACCTTCAGGAGTATTTCCATAGCGTGTCATAATCCGGTCAGACAATGAGCCGTGATTAATACCAATCCTGATAACTGTTTTATTCTCCCTGCAAATATTTATAAGCGGTAAAAGCCGTTCATGGATCCTTGCCAGTTCTTCATTATATTCTTTATCGGAAAGCTCTGTTTTAATGAATGAAGCCCTTTTATCAGCATAATTTCCGGGATTGATCCTTACTTTTTCGACGATGCGTGCTGCAATCTCTGCAGCAGCAGGATTGAAATGAATGTCAGCAATTAACGGAGTGTCGAAACCAGAGTGTTGCAGCTCTTTTTTGATTTTTGCCAGGTTCTCTACTTCCCTGACTCCCTGTGCTGTCAGTCGTACAAAATCCGCACCGGCTTCGATAATTCTGATACATTGAGCAACGGATGCACGCGTGTCAAGCGTGTCAGTATTTGTCATCGATTGAATACGAATGGGATAAGCACCTCCCAGTGCGACCGGCCCAATTAATATAGGTGTGGAAATATATTTTTTTAGATTCATATTCGTCTCCCTCTCTCGCCCTCTCGCCCTTTCGTCATTCCGCTGTCGCGGAACTTCGTCGCTGCGCTCCTTGTCTCGCTATCTCACTCCCGCTCCCATTCCGCCCCATCCTTCAGATCTTTCAGAATTATTCCTGCATTTTTAAGCTCCTCCCTGATTTTGTCTGAAGCTGCCCATTCCTTCTTGTTTTTTGCGTCCTGACGCAGATCAATAATAATCTTCATCAGATCATCTGTGAGCTTCTCATCACATCTTCCTGCAGTCTCATCTTTCAATCCAAGGATATCGAACACAAACACATTAAAAAGACTCTTTAAAGATTCAAGATCATTACTGCTCAGCTTTTCGGTTCCATCGCTTACCGAATTGATATATTTCACTCCTTCAAACAGATACGACAACAATACAGAGCTGCTAAGGTCGTCATCCATTGCTTCATAGCAATTTTTTCTCAGCGATGATATATCAATTGAAGAAGCCAGGGACGGTTTAAGTTTATCAAGAGTCTCTGTAGCCTTCATCAGTTTCTGAAATCCTTTTTCCGCAGCCTGAAGAGCTTCATTTGAAAAATCTATTGTGCTCCGATAATGAGCCTGCAGAAGGAAAAATCTGATAGTCATCGGACTGTATGCCTGTTTCAGTAAAGGATGATCACCGCTGAAAAATTGTTCAAGAGTGATAAAATTCCCCAGCGAACGGGCCATCTTCTGGCCATTAATTGTGATCATATTATTATGCATCCAGTACCTGACAGACTCTTTGCCTTTGGCAGCTGTCGATTGTGCTATCTCACATTCATGGTGAGGGAACAGAAGATCCATTCCGCCTCCGTGGATATCAAAAACTTCTCCGAGATATTTTGTGCTCATTGCAGAACACTCAAGATGCCATCCCGGAGATCCTTCGCTCCATGGCGATGACCAGCGCATCAGGTGTTCAGGTGTAGCCTTTTTCCAGAGAGCAAAATCGAAAGGATTCCGTTTTTCTTCCTGCCCTTCAAGCGTTCGTGTATTAGCCTGAAGCTCTTCAAGAACTCTTCCTGACAGCTTCCCGTATTTAAATTTTTTACTGTACTTCAACACATCAAAATAGACTGATCCATTAACTTCATAAGCATATCCTTTTTCCAGGATCTCACGAATAAGTTCCTGTTGTTCAATGATATGTCCTGACGCTCTTGGCTCAATTGAAGGGTGAAGCGTATTTAGCTCTTCCATGTTTTTCTGGAAGCTGTTAATGTATTTCTGTACCACTTCCATAGGTTCAAGATGCTCAAGCCGCGCTTTCTTTTCAATCTTATCCTCCCCCTCATCAGCATCGTTTTCAAGATGACCGACATCTGTTATATTACGTACATACCGCACTTTATATTCAAGATGGGTAAGATACCTGTAAAGCATGTCGAAAGTCACGGCAGGACGTGCATGTCCGAGATGCGGATCGCTGTAAACCGTAGGGCCGCAAACATAGAGTCCCACAAATGGCGGATGAAGCGGTTTGAAAGGTTCCTTCTTGCGGGTGAGACTATTATAAATAGTGAAGTTGTTATCCATGAGAAAAATTATTATGTAACAAAATTAACTTAAATAATGATTTTTTTAACCACAAAGAGCACAAAGGATATCACAAAGGGCACTAAGGCATCTCAATCAGAAGATGTTTTTCCTTTGTGTTCCTTCGTGTGTACTTTGAGTCCTTTGTGGTTAAATGGATTTCATTTTTTGTATTTCAAAAAAACATTTATACATTTGCATTCACAAATCAAATATTCCTACCATTTAAGGGTGTTTGGTTTTTATTAAGAAGGGCGGAGAGATTAGGCTCTGCGAAACCCTGGCAACCAATCCGCCAACTGGCGGAGAACGGTGCCAAAACCTAATCCCGGGAAAGCCGGGAGATAATAAAAATAAAACACGGAAACCATGAAGTCATTTCATCTGTCCCGAAAAAATCTGACCATGCCGCTCATGCCTATGGACATGTGTTGCCAGAGTTACTGATTTAGGGGAAATCGATCTATTAATCATTTGCCGGATCAATGTAATGACAGGATTGATATTCCTGTCTGCATTAATAGTATTAATTATTTTAAAAATAAGATGAATAAGAAAAAAATAAAGTTCGAAACTTTACAGATACATGCAGGACAACATCCTGATAAAGAGACCCACTCACGAGCTGTGCCCCTTTATCAGACCACTTCATATATCTTCAGAAATGCAAAACATGCTGCCGACCTGTTCAGCCTGTCAGAACCCGGTAATATTTATACACGGATTCAGAATCCTACAACAGAAGTATTTGAAAACAGGGTAGCAGCACTCGAAGGAGGAATAGGTGCGTTAGCTCTCTCTTCAGGTCATGCTGCACAATTCATTGCACTGTCAACAATAATGAAACAGGGCGAAAATTTTGTCAGCTCACCTTTTCTTTATGGCGGAACCCATAACCAGTTTAAAGTGACTTTTGCAAACTTTGGCATTGAAAGCAGATTTGCAAAAGATCTTGAACCAGCATCTTTTGAAACCCTCATCGACAGAAAAACAAAAGCAATTTATGTTGAAACAGTAGGGAATCCCGGATTTAATATTCCTGATTTTGAGGTATTTGCAACATTAGCCGAGAAACATAAGATTCCTTTTATTGTCGATAATACTTTCGGAGCCTGCGGCTATCTGTGCCGTCCGATCGAATATGGCGCTAATATTATTGTTGAATCTGCCACAAAATGGATCGGCGGACACGGTACTAGCATTGGCGGTGTAATTGTTGATGCTGGAAACTTTAACTGGAATAATGGCAACTTTCCAGTATTCACTGAACCATCAGAAGGTTATCATGGTCTTATCTTCGGTGAACAGTTCTCAGAGAAATCTCATCACGGAAATATTGCATTCATTATGAAAGCCCGTGTTGAAGGATTAAGGGATCTTGGCCCTGCCATAAGCCCATTTAACTCATTTCTGCTTCTCCAGGGACTGGAAACACTTTCACTCCGGATGGAAAGACATGTTCAGAATACCCTTGCACTTGCTCAGTGGCTTGAAAAACAGAAGTGTGTTGAAAAAGTAAATTATCCGGGACTTCCTGATAATCCTCATCATAAGCTGGCACAAAAATATCTGCCAAAAGGAGCTGGAGGTGTTTTAAGCTTTGTTTTAAAAGCTGAAGAATCCGAAGCAGCAAAGCTGGTTGAACATTTTGAGCTGGTAAGTCATCTGGCAAATGTCGGAGATGCAAAAACTCTGATAATTCAACCTTCAACAACAACTCATGCCCAGCTCTCAAAAGAAGAGCAGATTGCCGCAGGAGTCGAGCCCGGCCTCTTCAGGGTTTCGGTAGGGCTGGAGCATATTGACGATATAATTTATGATTTTGAACAGGCATTCAGGCAGGTAATCTGATGAAGACACTAAAATATAATCAGCCATTTACAACCGAAACAGGAACGATTTTTCCTGCAATCGATATAGCATATGATACCTGGGGAAAACTGAATTCTTCTGCAGATAATGTCATCTGGGTCTGTCATGCACTTACAGCCAACTCTGATGTGGAATCGTGGTGGCCCGGAATGGTTGGGGAAGGATTACTTTTTGATCCGGAGAAATATTTCATAGTCTGTGCAAATATCCTGGGTTCATGTTATGGAACTACTGGTCCGGCTTCAGTAAATCCGGAGACAGGCAAACCCTGGCTTCGTGATTTCCCGCTGATAACTTTCCGCGACCTTGTCAATGTTCATGAAATACTCCGGAATCACCTTGGAATAAGGGGAATACATTCAATAATCGGTTCATCGATAGGCGGTTATCAGGCACTTGAATATTGCATAATGCAGCCCGATATCATTCAACGTCTTATTCTTATAGCATCGAACGCAAAACAATCACCATGGGCAATTGCTTTCAATGAATCTCAGCGGCTTGCTTTGGAAACCGATCAGTCGTTTGTAGCAAATGATCCTGAAGGAGGGAAAAAAGGGATGAAAGCTGCTCGTTCAATAGGTCTTATCAGTTATAGAACAAGCACAGCTTATAACCTTACTCAAAAAGAAGATGATGAGGAGAAGATAACATCATTCAAAGCTTCTTCATACCAGGCATATCAGGGCGATAAGCTTGTTAAAAGATTTAATCCTTATTCATACTGGTCTTTACTTCAATTAGCAGATACTCATAATGTTGGAAGAGGCAGAGATGGTGTTATAAATGCACTGAAAGAAATTAAATCAAAAACTCTTTGTGTCGGAATAAAATCTGATATTCTTTATCCGGTTGATGAACAAAAATTTGTAGCTGCAAATATTACCAATGCAGAATTTGTTGAAATAGATTCATTTTATGGACATGACGGTTTCCTGATAGAAACAAAAATTGTTACAGATGTCATCAGGAAATTCTGGGAAAAAACTTCAAACTAAAAAAAATGACAAGAGAAAAATTACGAATAGGGATGTTCGGCTACGGATGCGTAGGTCAGGGATTGCACGATGTGCTGAACAGCAGCAAAGGCTTCAAAGCCGATATTGTCAGGATCTGTGTAAAGAACCGTGAGAAAAAGAGAAGGATACCAATGTCGAATTTCACTTTTGAAAAAGATGATATACTGAACGATCCTTCAATCAATCTCGTTGTCGAGCTTATTGATGATGCTGATGCGGCATTCGATATTGTTACGACTGCAATGAAAAAAGGTAAAAATGTGGTTACTGCCAATAAAGTGATGGTGGCAAATCACTTTAAAGAGCTTGTTGATATGCAGGGAAAATATAATGTTTCACTGTTATATGAAGCTTCAGCGGGTGCTAGTATTCCTATCATAAGAAACCTTGAGGAATATTATGATAATGAGTTGCTTTACTCATTAAGGGGAATACTGAATGGTACGACAAATTATGTTCTGACGCTGATGCATAACCAGGGAACTGATTATGCCGCTGCTTTAAATGAAGCCAGGGAAAAAGGTTTTGCTGAATCAGATCCGGCACTCGATGTGGAAGGCTGGGATGCAAAATTCAAGTTATGCATTATTACCGGCCATGCCTATGGCCTTTTTCTTGAACCAAAAGAAGTGTTTCATTACGGCATAAACACCATTTCAAAGTTTGATATTCAGTACGCAAAAGAGAAAGGATTTAAGATAAAGCTTGTTCCATATGTAGGAAAGACAAACGAGAATACTATTACAAGCTTTGTGCTTCCACGATTCATTTCTTCTGACAAATATTTGTATAATGTTGATAATGAATATAATGGAATAATTACTGAAGCAGCATTTGCCGATAAGCAGTTCTTCTCGGGAAAAGGTGCAGGAGGTCATGCAACAGGAAGCGCCGTGCTCTCCGACATCTCTGCCAATTCCTATGGTTATAAATATGAATATAAAAAATACCAGCAGGGAACAGTCTCAAATTATACACGCGATTACAAGCTTGAAATTTACCTTCGATATAAAAATGAAAAAGACAGGAATTTATTTGGATTTGAGGAAGTGTCGGAATATTTTAGCGGCAGATTGTATAAATATGCAATAGGAATAGTAAATCTTCAGAGATTGTATGCCTTGAGAAAACAACTTCCGGGCATGGATGTTTTTATTGTGAATACAGGGAGGAAGGGGATAAACTAAACCGCCCCCCTGCCCCCCTAAAGGGGGGTTAATTCTGTGAACTGTTTTAGCCCCCCTTCAAGGGTGGTGGGGGGCCGATACAACAGAGATGGAAGAAATTTACATGATGTAACTAAAAGTAAATTAATTAATTACAACCTATGAACTCTTCACTCGAAGATATTATACAAAGAAAGATCCTGGTTCTAGATGGTGCAATGGGAACCATGATACAAAAACATAAGCTGCAGGAAGAAGATTATCGCGGCAAAAAATTCCGCGATCATCCAAAGCCGCAGAAGGGCAACAATGACCTTTTATCCCTGACTAATCCTGAAATAATCAGGAATATTCATAAGGGCTATCTTGAAGCCGGTGCAGATATCATTACTACCAATACTTTTAATGCAAACAAAATATCCATGTCCGATTACGGCATGGAAGACCAGGTTTATAATATGAATTTTCAGTCTGCACAGCTTGTAAAAGAGGCAATATGTAAGTTTGAAAATTCAAAGGAACCCCTCGAACATTTTATCTTAGGCACACTCGGTCCCACAAACCGAACAGCTTCAATGTCGTCGGATGTAAATGATCCCGGGGCACGATCAGTTACTTTTGATGCTCTGGTTGATGCATATTCTGAACAAGCCAGAGGGCTCATTGATGGCGGTGTTCATATTCTACTTGTCGAAACAATTTTTGATGTACTGAACTGTAAAGCAGCACTTTATGCGATTGATACAGTTTTTGAAGAAAAAGGCATCAGGCTTCCTGTTATGGTTTCTGTAACAATTACAGATGCTAGCGGAAGAACTTTGACAGGGCAAACCCTTGAAGCATTTCTGATTTCAGTTTCACATTTTCCGCTCTTTAGTGTTGGTCTTAACTGTGCTCTTGGTGCTGAACAGCTCAGGCCTTTTGTTGAGGAGCTCTCTACAAAATCGCCATTTTATGTATCAGCTCATCCGAATGCCGGACTTCCAAATCAGTTTGGCGAATATGATCAGTCTCCGGAATTTATGGCCTCAATTACTGAGGATTTTTTGAAAGAAGGATGGGTGAATATTATTGGCGGCTGCTGCGGAACAACTCCCCAGCATATCTCTAAAATAGCTGAGGCGTCAAAAAAATATAAGCCACGGACAAAACCGGTAATTATTAAATATACCAGGCTCAGCGGTCTGGAAGCATTGATCATAACCCCTGAAACAAACTTTGTAAATATTGGTGAACGTACCAATGTCTCAGGATCTTTAAAATTTGCAAGGCTCATCAAAGAAGAAAAATACGGGGAAGCTCTTGCTATTGCACGAAACCAGGTAGAAGGAGGAGCACAGGTTATCGATATCTGCATGGACGAAGCAATGCTTGATTCGGAAAAAGCTATGGTGAAATTTGTAAATCTCATTATGGCAGAGCCGGATATTGCAAAACTGCCACTGATGATAGATTCATCACGATGGAATGTAATTGAATCAGCACTGAAATGCATTCAGGGGAAATCGGTTGTTAACTCTATAAGTCTGAAAGAGGGTGAAGAAGTTTTTCTCAATCATGCCCGCCTGATAAGGAAATATGGCGCTGCAGCTGTCGTAATGCTCTTTGATGAAAAAGGTCAGGCAGATACTTATGAAAGAAGAATTGAAGTTGCGAAAAGATCATATAAACTTTTAACTGAAAAAATTGGATTCCCCCCTGAAGACATTGTATTTGATCCTAATGTCCTTGCAATTGCGACAGGTATAGAGGAGCACAATAATTATGCAGTAAATTTTATCAGGACAACGGAATGGATTAAGAAAAATCTGCCTCTTGCAAAAGTGAGCGGAGGCGTAAGCAACCTTTCATTTTCATTCAGGGGAATCGATAAGGTGCGCGAAGCAATGCACTCAGTATTCCTGTTTCATGCTATTAAAGCAGGTCTCGATATGGGAATTGTAAATCCAGGTATGTTGCAGGTTTACAGCGAGATACCTGTCGATTTGCTTCAACTGACAGAAGATGTTGTGCTTAATCGCAGGAAAGATGCAACTGAGCGGCTGGTTAAATTTGCAGAAGGATTGAAGAATGAAGGGAAGAAAGAGGAAAAAAGCGATGAATGGCGTTCACTGCCAATAGTCGATCGTATTAAACACTCCCTTATCAGAGGTCTTGACGAACATATTGAAAAGGATATTGAAGAGGCACGTTCACTCTATTCAAGATCAATTGAACTGATTGAAGGTCCGCTGATGGGAGGGATGAATGAAGTAGGCGACCTTTTTGGTTCAGGAAAAATGTTTCTTCCCCAGGTAGTCAAAAGCGCCAGAGTGATGAAAAAAGCAGTTTTAAAGCTGGCACCTTATATTGAAAAGGAAAGCGAAGGCGCTGAAAAGAAAATTGCCGCAAAGATCCTTCTTGCAACCGTGAAAGGCGATGTTCACGATATTGGTAAAAACATTGTCGGAGTTGTGCTGTCGTGCAATAATTATGAGGTGGTTGACCTTGGTGTAATGGTATCTTCAGATAAAATAATTGATACCGCTATAAAGGAAAGGGCCGATTTTATTGGACTCAGCGGCTTAATTACACCATCGCTTGAAGAGATGGTACATGTTGCTTCCGAAATGGAACGAAGGAAATTGACTGTTCCTCTTCTTATCGGCGGAGCGACAACCTCAGAGATTCATGCTGCTGTCAAAATTGCACCCACATATTCCGGAACCGTTATTCATGTGAAAGACGCCTCAAAAGCAGCTGGTGTATTATCTTCACTTCTTAAAAAAGATAACAGCCAGTTTGTTACTGCAATCGCTGAAAAATACAGGAAGCTTAAAAGTGATCATGCTTCAAAACAGGGAGGAAGAATACTGATACCATTGACTGAAGCAAGAAATAACAAACTGACAACAGACTGGAATTCCATAAAGCTTGCAGAACCTGAAAAAGCAGGGTATCATGTGATAAATGATATTGATCTGAAGGAGCTTTCAAAATATATCGACTGGACATTCTTTTTCTATGCCTGGAAGCTCTCAGGAAAATATCCTTCAATTTTCAATGATCCTGTCAAAGGAAGTGAAGCAAAAAAATTGTATGATGATGCTCAGAAATATCTCAACGAAATAATAAACGGGAATCTGATTAAATCAAAAGCGGTTTTTGGAATTTATCCTGCAGTATCTGATGGTGATGATGTAATTGTGGTTACAGAAAAACAAAAAAACATCCCCCTTGCCCTCCCGCTTCTCCGCCGGTTGGAGGATACGCGGGACAAGCTCTTCAAAGGGGGAATTAAGAAGAAGAAAACCATCTTCAGATTTCTCAGGAACCAGGAAAAGAAAGAAAAAGGTGTGCCAAACCTCTCACTTTCTGATTTCATTGCTCCGGAATCGTCCGGACTAACTGATAATATGGGATTCTTTGTGGTCACTGCAGATATTGATAATGAGGCAATTAAGAAATATAAAGATGATGATTATGCAACAATAATGATCAGATTATTAAGTGATCGTCTTGCTGAGGCAGCTGCCGAATGGCTTCATGAAAAAATCAGAAAAGAATACTGGGGTTTTGCAACGGATGAAAATCTTACAGTTGAAGAAATGTTATCAGGAAAATACAAGGGAATAAGACCTGCTCCCGGCTACCCGGCCTGTCCTGATCATACTGAAAAAAGGATTCTTTTTAGCCTTCTTGATGCAGAGAACGCAATTAGTGTTGGACTGACAGAAAATTTTGCAATGACACCACCTGCAACAGTCTGCGGTTATATTTTCTCTCATCCTGCTTCATCTTATTTCAATGTCGGGAAAATTGGCCCTGACCAGCTGAAAGATTATGCCTCAAGAAAGAAAATGTCAATTGAAGAGGCATCAAGATGGCTGGCTCCAAACTTATAATGTTTTGATAATGAGTGTTACAGATAAAATAAAAAGCGCTAAAGGACCCTTATTCACATTTGAACTGCTTCCTCCGCTAAAAGGGCATAGCATTGAAAGAGTCTATTCGACAATCGACAGACTGATCGAATTTCAACCTGCATATATAAATTTTACCACACACCGAAATGAAATAACATTCAAAGAGAGACCTGACGGGCTTCTTGAAAAAAGAGTGACACGGCTGAGGCCGGGAACTATTGCGCTAGCTGCTGCAGTAAGATATAAATATAATATTACGGTTGTTCCCCATATCCTGTGCGGCGGATTTACAAAAGAAGAGACCGAAAATGTTCTTATTGAAATGAACTTCCTTGGCATTGATGATGTTCTGGCTCTCAGGGGAGATCCCCAGAGAGGAAGCCGTACTTTCATTCCTGATAAAGACGGGCATACCCATACATTTGAACTCGTCAAACAAATTGTGGATATGAATAACGGAAAATATCTTGAAGACTCTCTTATTGATACAACTCCTACAAATTTCTGTATAGGAGTTGCAGGCTACCCGGAAAAGCATTTTGAAGCACCGAACCGGCAGACTGATATGGAAAACCTTAAAGCTAAAGTGGAATCAGGAGCGGGCTATATTGTGACACAGATGTTTTTCAATAACAGGAAGTTCTTCCGTTTCAGGGACGAATGCAGGGAGACAGGAATTAATGTCCCCTTAATTGCAGGGTTAAAACCCATATCAGCACTTAACGATATTAATCTTTTACCACAGACTTTTCATATCGATGTACCGAATGATCTTGTAACTGCAATTAAAAAATGTTCAACAGATAAGGAAGCCCGTGAAGTGGGCATTGAATGGGCGACAATGCAGTCACAGGAGCTTATAAAAGAAGGAGTTCCGGGGATTCATTACTACACTCTCGGGAGATCTGATAATATTGCTCGTATTGTGAAAGCAGCTTTCTAAATAAATAAAAAACTTACACAGAGGAAATCCTGAGAACCACAGAGGACCACAGAGTAAAACCTCTGTGTAACTCTGTGTAAGTTCTTTATAAGAGATTCAGATTTTAAACTCTTTCTTGATTTTCTCTACATAATCCAGCTTCTCCCAGGCAAAAAAGTCAACCTTCTTCAGCCAGGTTTTCTTCCCATTGCCATTGACAACCAATGGCTTGTTGCCTGGAACCTCATAATAAACTTCAACATTTTTAACCTCATGATCGCGACCAAAATGTCCATATGACGCTGTCTTCAGGAAAATAGGATTTTTCAGTCCCAGCCGCTTAATGATTGCATAAGGACGCATATCGAACAGAGAGTTGATTTTGCTGGCTATCTCGCTGTCATGCAATATTTTACCTTTATTATTCTTTACATGAGCTGTTCCAAATGTATTTATATAGAGACCAAAAGGTTCTGCAACTCCGATTGCGTACGCTACCTGTATCAAAGCTTTATCACAAACACCAGCTGCAACCATGTTTTTTGCAATATGACGGGCGGCATAAGCTGCCGACCTGTCGACTTTTGATGAATCTTTTCCTGAGAAAGCACCACCGCCATGAGCGCCATGTCCTCCATAAGTATCGACAATGATTTTACGTCCTGTAAGACCAGTATCACCATGAGGGCCTCCAATGACAAATTTTCCCGTCGGGTTTACAAGAAGCCTCAAATTGTTTGTAAATAGCTTTTGAATCCTGGGGGAAAGAGATTTCTTCACTCTTGGGATAAGTATATTCTTTAGGTCGTCATGGATTTTTTTCTGCATAGCTTTTTCAGCTGCCTTCTCAGCAATGTGAGACTTATTTTTTGGTAAAATAAATTCATCATGCTGTGTACTTATGACGACAGTGTTTATCCTGAGAGGCTTATTATTATCATCATATTCGATGGTTACCTGCGATTTGGAATCAGGTCTCAGGTATTTCATCACTTTACCTTCGTGACGAATTGCTGCAAGCTGCTGAAGGAATATATGTGCAAGTTCGCTGCTTATAGGCATGTAATTGTCCATCTCGCGGCAGGCATAGCCAAACATCATCCCCTGATCACCGGCACCTTGCTCTTCAGGTTTTTCACGTACCACACCCTGGCGGATATCTGAGGATTGTTCATGAATGGTAGAAATCACGCCGCACGAATCACAATCAAAACGGTATTCTGCTTTTGTATAACCTATATTACGTATCACCCGGCGAGCAGTTTCCTGAACATCAACCCATCCTGAGGTTTGTACTTCACCTCCGCAGACAACCAGTCCGGTTGTAACAAAAGTCTCGCAAGCGACCTTCGATTCCGGATCCCATTTTAAAAACTCATCCAGCAATGCATCTGAAATCTGGTCGGCTATCTTGTCAGGGTGACCTTCTGAAACCGATTCTGATGTAAAAAAATATCCCATAGTTTTTTAAGTTTAGAATGCCTAAAGTACTTAGAGTACTTAGAGTTATTACATAGTTTTATATTTATTATATAAACTTTAAGTACTCAAAACTTAAGCTCACTTTAAGTACTTAACAATTGATGGGAAAATTGGTTGAACAGAAAAAAAGATTTTTAAGCGTTTTAGCATTTTTTCCTGTGGTTGAAATCAGCACAAATCTTTCCACCTGATAATTGTGGCACAAAGCAAATAAAAAAAAACTAGAAAAAAAAGATTATCCGTTAGTAAGGTGCCTGAAAACCTCCTCCAGATTACTTTCTTCTTTCTGAAGGGAAAGTACTGTAAGATTATTTTTTACGGCAAATGAAAATATGGCAGGACGAATATCTTCCTCACCTTCAGCTTCTATGAGCCAGGAATCTTTTCTGATTTGCTGAACCTTACTGACATAAGGTATATTCTTTAATTCCGATTTATCAACTTCCCGGTTAAATTCAACATGGATAGTTTGTTTCTGACATTTCAGAAGTGAATAAATCTTATTTTTTTCTTCATCAGCAACAATCACACCCTTGTCAATAATGATGACCCTGTCGCAGATTGCTTCAGCTTCCTGCATGATATGTGTGGAGAGCAATACTGTTTTTTCTTTTCCGGCTTCCCTGATGAGATTTCGTATTTCAACAATCTGATTTGGATCGAGTCCCGATGTTGCTTCGTCAAGTATCAGAACATCAGGATTATGAATAAGCGCCTGTGCAAGACCTACTCTTTGCCTGTATCCTTTTGAAAGAGATCCGATCCTTTTCTTCTGCTCGGGAGCAAGACCAGTGATTTCAATAACATTATCGATCTGCTTCTTCAGAGAGTTGCTCATTTTATATACTGATGCCACAAAGCCAAGATATTCCCTGACATACATTTCAGGATAAAGAGGATTATTTTCAGGAAGATAACCAATAATTTTTTTTATTTCCGTAGTGTTTGAAGAAATATCAATGTCATTTACAAATACAAAACCGGATGTGGCTGGAATAAAACCGGTTATTATCCTCATCATTGTGGATTTCCCGGCACCGTTTGGACCCAGAAAACCAACTATCTCCCCTTTTTTAACTTCAAAAGATACATTATCCAGAGCTTTCTGTTCCCCGTAATACTTTGTAACTCCCTGAACTGCAATAGACATCCGAAAGTTTTATTATTAAATTCAAAACTTTCAAATTTACTCTTTTTTATGAAAGCTCCTTTTATTATCGAGAATCATCTTATGAGTGAAAACCCCTTTGTGTCCCTTCGTGTCGAATTCACAAAGATTCCAATAGCTATGTATTTCTTCACAATTCATGTAACAGTTTATAAATTTGAATTTATGATCCCCAGCCGCCCATAAATTGAGCGGTATTAGCAAAGGAAGCCTTTGGATTTACACAGCAGACTGGTATTTTGGAGCTGTTGGCAATAATATATTGTTCTGAAGCTCCAACCATATAATCGGCAAATGTAATGTTCTTGGTAGTCACAATAAGTATCAGGTCAGCATTGATCTTCTGGGCAAAATCAAGCGTCTGTTGTGCGAAATTACCCTTTGGAATTTCATGGATCTGATATTCTATGTTATTTTGAATGAGATATCTGATCGCAAAATTAAGATTGATTTTTGTTTTCTTAATCAGGTTCTTATCATAAGCAGTTGTAACAAGAATATGCATTTTCGAGTCAAAATATTTACCCATGAAAATTGCCATTTTCGTTTTCTCCTTGTTTTCTTTCCTGAAATCCACGGGGAAAACAATATTATGATATCTCTCCTGGTCAGCCGGAGGGTCCTGAACAACAATAAACGGCACTTTCGATTTTACGATAACTTTTAATGCCCAGCTGCCGGTAAGTTTCTGCATCCCTTTCATACCATGGGTTCCCATTACAACCACACTTGCATCCTTATCGTTTACAAAATCAGCAATTGCTGAAAAAATGCTCCCTTTCGAGATATCAGATACAATGGTCATATTGTATTTCTTGCTGTTTTCATTAGCAACATGCTTTAAAAGTACTCTTTTTTCTCCCTCAACAGCCGGTTTTATGCCAGAGTCGACAATATGAAGCAGACATATCTCATTTCCGACCATACGGCTGATTTTAACTGCATGTGCCAGTGCATGTTCAGCTACGGGAGTAAAATCCCAGGGAACTACTATAGGTTTCTGATGCTCTTCCATAATTTCTATTAATTTTCAAATTACACTCAAAGTTATTCAGATTTTACCAATTTTCAAATCATTTGGTTTTGCTGAAAAATGATTCATTAAATAAAACTCTTTTAAAGTGGAAATATTATTCAAAAAGGCCTCTTTCGCACAAAAATAATGCCATAATGAAATAAAAGACCCCTGTTCTGAGTTCCCGGCCTGACAATTTATTATTTTTACAAAAATTTTTAACCTGTTTCGATGAAAAGAATAAAAATAAAAGAATTGTTGGCATCACCTGAAATTGAATCTGATGTACTTGTGAAAGGATGGGTGAGAACTAAGAGGGGAAATAAAAACATCGCCTTTATTGCTCTGAATGATGGTTCGACAATAAATAATATTCAGGTCGTTGCTGATACTGCAAAGTTTGATGAAAACCTGTTGAAAGATATAACAACAGGATCATGTCTTTCTGTTTCCGGTAAGCTTATCGAGTCACAGGGACAGGGTCAGAATATTGAAATTCATGCTGAATCTATAGAGCTTTATGGTAAAAGTGATGCTGAAACTTATCCTCTTCAGAAAAAAGGACATTCAATGGAATTCCTCAGGGAGATTGCTCACCTTCGTCCCAGGACGAATACATTCGGAGCGGTTTTCAGAATAAGACATGCCATCGCTTTTGCAATTCATAAATATTTCAACGACAAAGGATTCTTTTATCTTCATACTCCGATAATTACCGGCAGCAATGCTGAAGGTGCCGGTGAATTATTTCATGTCACAACCATGGACCTGGCCAACATACCTCACAACAAGGACGGGTCGGTTGATTTCAATAATGATTTTTTCGGGAAGCCTGCAAACCTTACTGTTTCCGGACAGCTTGAAGGAGAGCTTGGAGCACTGGCTCTTAGCGATATCTATACCTTCGGACCAACATTCAGGGCTGAAAACTCAAATACACCAAGACACCTTGCCGAATTCTGGATGGTTGAACCGGAAATGGCTTTTTATGATAATAACGACAATATGGACCTGGCAGAGGATTTTGTTAAATATCTGATCCGGTATGCCCTGGAAAATTGCAAAGACGATCTTGATTTTCTTAATAGTATCATCGACAAAGGGCTTCTTGAACGTCTGAATTTTGTTCTGGGGAATGAGTTTATCAGGATGACATATACCGATGCTATAAAAATCCTGATTGATTCGGGTAAAAAATGGGAATACCCGATAAGCTGGGGTAAAGACCTGCAGGCTGAACATGAAAGATATCTTGTCGAGGAACATTTTAAGAAGCCTGTAATACTGACCGACTATCCAAAAGACATAAAAGCTTTTTATATGAAGCAAAATGATGATGGGAAAACAGTAAGAGCAATGGATGTTCTTTTCCCGGGAATAGGCGAGATTATCGGAGGTTCGCAGAGAGAGGAAAATTATGATGCTCTTCTCTCACGTATCAAAGAGCTGAATTTGCCGGAAAAAGATCTTTGGTGGTACCTCGAAACAAGAAAATTCGGAACGGCACCCCACAGCGGATTCGGTCTTGGCTTTGAAAGAATGATAATATTCATAACTGGTATCCCTAATATTCGTGACGTAATACCATTTCCAAGAACCCCTAAAAACGCAGAATTTTAATTCCGTAATTGACTTAAGGAACTACGATGCTCAAGCAGAAGTTACAGCAAAAATTGCTTCAAAAGCTTTCACCGCAGCAGATTCAAATGATCAAGCTGCTTGAGGTTCCTACAATTCAGATTGAACAACGAATTAAAAAAGAACTTGAAGAGAATCCGGCACTTGAAGAGGGCTCGGAAGAAGAAGATATTCCTGATGAAGAATCTGAAGACGAAGAGTACGAAGAAAAAGATAAAGATCAGGATGAATTTACTATCGACGATTATATAGAGGATGATGAAATACCTGATTACAGACTTCAGACAAACAATTACAGCAAAGAAGATGAGAAAAGAGCAGAGATCCCTTTTTCTGTAGGATCTTCATTTCATGAGCACCTTGGATCCCAGCTGGGACTGAGAGATCTGACCGATAAACAAAAAATCCTTGGAGAATATATCATTGGGAATATCGATGAAGATGGTTACCTCAGAAGGGATTTAAGCAATATTATAGACGACCTTGCATTTCTTCAGAATGTAACTGCTACCGAAAAAGAGCTTGAAGAAGTTCTTAAAATAATTCAGGACCTTGAACCTGCAGGGGTAGGTGCAAGAACACTAAGGGAATGCCTTCTTCTTCAGCTTGAAAAAAAAGACAATACCCATCCTTCAGTTAAACTTGCATATTCGATTATAGATCAGCATTTCGAAGAATTTACCAAAAGACACTACGACAAGATTATTGCCAGGATGGGTATCAGTGAAAGTGATCTTAAATCGGCAATCGATGAGGTTCTTAAACAAAATCCCCGGCCGGGAGGTGTTTATACCGATCCATTCAGTAAAATTGCACAGCCAATAATTCCAGATTTTATTCTTGAACATTCAGAAGAGGGTTTTGATCTTCATCTTAATTCAAGAAACCTTCCTGAATTGAGGCTCAGTTCTGCTTATAACGAGATGCTTCAGGCATACAGCAGGGACAAGAGTAATAAAAAGGAAATGAAAGATGCGGTTCTTTTTGTAAAACAAAAAATTGATTCCGCAAAATGGTTTATTGATGCAATAAAACAGCGGCAGAATACGCTTCTTCTTACAATGAATGCAATTCTGAAATACCAGCAGGAATATTTCATAGATGGCGACGAAACTAAATTGAAACCAATGATTCTTAAAGACGTCGCTGAAATGACAGGACTCGACATTTCAACAGTCTCAAGAGTTGCAAACAGCAAGTATATTCAAACTCATTTTGGCATTTTCCCATTGAAATTTTTCTTCTCTGAAGGACTGCAGACAGACAGTGGTGAAGAAGTATCAACAAGAGAGATTAAAAGAATTTTGCAGGATTGTATAAGTAATGAAGAAAAACGCAAACCTCTGACCGATGAAAGACTTACAGAGATACTCCAGGAAAAAGGATATCAGATCGCTCGCCGGACAGTTGCTAAATATCGTGAGCAACTAGATATTCCGGTCGCAAGATTAAGAAAGGAAATTTGATGACATCTGATAAAACATCAGCATTTGAAGATACCCTGGCAAAGATAATATCAGTGGTTTATCACCCGTTGCTCATCCCTTTGTATGGTTTGCTTATCATCTTTTTATCCCCGACAATTTTTGAGTATCTTCCTCTTGCCTATAAGAAAATATTGTTACTTATAGTCCTGTTAAATAATGTACTAATCCCTCTTTCTTTAATACCTTATTTAAAGTACAGACAATTAATAAGTTCCTGGTTTGTGATAAACCAAAAAGAAAGAATAATTCCCCTGATAACTACTTCCATTTTCTATTTTATTACTTTATATATTATACTCACATTCAAAATACCTGTCTTCATAAAAGCTTTTATTTTAACATCTGCCGTACTTTCAAGTATTATTACTGTAATAAATTTTTGGTTTAAAATTTCAATTCATTCTGTCGGGGCTGGTGCACTTATAGCTCTTGTTATTGCCCTTTCGGTAAAATCTAATGATCCACTGACATTAATGCTGATTGCAGTTATACTATTAGCCGGACTTGTACTTTCATCACGGCTTTGGCTTAATTCACACAGCCCGAAAGAAGTATGGCTTGGGTTTTTTCTTGGAGTTTTTACTTCAGCCTTTTTGTTATTCTTTTTCTAATAATTCCTTTAGAGCTTTTTCAAGGAGAGCTTTACTTTGTACCAGAATTTCATCTGTGTTTAAAGACATTTTAGGAGAGAAAGATACTCCGGCATTAAGATCTTTTTGTAAAATAGTATTGAACCAGCCTTTTCCTTCCAGATACCGTGCAAGATATTCCTGTTCCGTCTGACCTGTTGTAGGTATTAACAATGCACTGCATTTAAGGCTGATAAGATCCATTATTGTTGAGTAGCCCGATCTTGTTATAACAGTTTCACTCCCGGTTATCAACCCTGCCATCTCTGAAGAAGACAGATGGTTATAGAAGATAATATTATTCAACTGCATCGATTCTTCTGCTCTTTCAGGTCTGCCTTCTAGAAAAACTGATTGAGGTTCTTTATCTTTCAGTATATCGGTAAGCTTCTGTTTCAGAATTCCTCGCTGAGGCTCAGGTCCGGATAAAATAATAGTATTGTGTCTGTATTTTATCGGACTCTCAGTTAATGTTGGTTTTATTTCAGAGAACCTTGAAAGAATACCTATATATCTGGTATTCTTAAGCAGTTTGACGCCATGAGATAATCTGCCGGATAAATTAATTTCTCCCGGCAAGTCAGGAATAAAACAAAATGTATATCTTTTAATAATTGCTCTGTGAAGCAAAATACCTGTAGATTCAAGAAAGGAGAGCGCCCTCGGGAATGGGATTAAAGGCATGTGAGTAATATATACCGTTTTGACTTTTTTGTTCCAAAGTCCGAAACGGTTATCACTAATAACTATATCAATGGAATATTCCCGGATTATTTTTTTCAGCCTGGCGTGTTCGTTTATCAGATGATAAATGAGGATAGGAATTTTTAAAAAAAGAGAAATATATTGTGGAAGATATTTTGAATAAGCAGGTCTAAAACCGGGGAAATTAATATAATTCAAGCCATGCATTTCGTAACGGAATAATGATAAATGTTTTTCTCCGGCACCTATAAAGATATTATTATTCATTTCCCGGAGCCTTGCGGCCAGAGGCATCATCCGTGCAGAATGACCTAATCCCCATTCGAGAGGACATATCAATATATTCTGTTTTTTTTCAGACATCAGCCTGAAACCTGGGTTCTGATACCAAGCTTATTAACCAGCGAAGCTATATGCTTTAATTCTGCAAGCGGGATTTTTTTCAATTGTCCCCCTTCAGGCGTATCCCTTGATATTGTATAGATCATTACTTCTGATGGTCTGATCTTTTTAATTGCCTGAAGCCATGCACCAATCTCCGCAGGAGTAGTGTTATCAATTTTTCTGCCATAGTATATTCCACGAAGAAAAAGAGTCTGAATAATGAGCTCTCCATTAAACTTTTTAAGATTCCTGATAAGCTTATCAACCTCCACATTCACTCTAGGCTGATTATGAATTTTTACCGTAAGATCAAATGCAGAATCAAGCTTAAGAATATTTGAATCGACTTTCCGAAGTGCATTTTTAATTTCAGGTTTTGTGATTAAGGTGGAATTGGATAACACAGCTATTTTTGAATCAGGGAAGTATTTGTTTCTCAGTTTAATACTATCATCGATTATCCCTGGAAATTCAGGATGAAGCGTTGGTTCTCCATTACCTGCAAAAGTTATTACATCGGGCATCTGATGTTTTTCTTTCATCGTGGCAAGCTTCAGATCAAGAGCTTTGTAAACCTCTTTTCTGGCGGGAAACTTCTGCCCTTTTATATTAGTATTATAAGTCCAGCCGCATTCGCAGTATATACAATTAAAGTTGCATATTTTTTTTGTTGCAGGCAGAAGGTTAATTCCAAGCGATACCCCAAGCCTCCGGCTTCTGACTGGTCCAAAAATTATCTCATCAAACAGGAATGTGGACATTTGTCATGTTTAAAAAAGCAAAATTAGTATATATATTTTTTTATATCTTAGAATTCACTAAGGAAAATAAAAAAAACAGAATGGATTTTAGCTTATAATCCTTTGTGTTCTTCGTGCGGTCCCGAGTGCTCGGGATTGTGTCCTTTGTGGTTAAATGAAGCGTTCTCAGTTATCTCTCATAATTTAACCTGATAACAGAAGTCTCTGGCAATAATCTCAGATTAACAAGGTCCAGGTTTTCGAGAAGTAAAAGCCCGGGCTTCATACCTGGTACAATTTTCCCAAAAATGTCATCTTTTCCGAGAGCCTTTGCCCCATTGATTGTTGCCCAGCGAACAAGAACTTCAAGAGGAATTGCCGGAAAATGCCGTTGAAGAGTTTTAAGCTCAGACAAGATACTCAGCTTTTTGTTCGAAGCCAGACTATCAGTTCCAATTACAATTTCGCAACCTTCGGAAATCAGCACTTCAACCGGAGGAACTTTTTTATCAATATACAAATTTGAATCAGGACAAAGACACCAGAAAGTATTTCCTCTTTTTTTAACTTCTTTAATAGTATTTCTGTCAGCAAAAGTATTATGGACAAGAATAAGATTACCCGAAGGAGTCACTTCATTTAGTATAGCAGTTAAATGATTTTCAGGCATTTCAGGATTTTTTGGTAATAATCCTGCTTCTTCATAAGACTTCCTGAGAGGACCGGAATGATTTGAAATGAATGATACTTCACTTTCAGTTTCCATAAAATGAATTGAAGTAACCCTGTTAGTCAGTGTTTTTTCCTTCAGAAGCCTGAACAGAGGCAATGATACTGAATAAACAGAGTGAGGTACCAGGAAATAAGGCAGGAGCATCTCGTCGGCCTTTTTTACCACGCTGATAATTTCCTCCATCCTGTGAACGGCTTTTTCAGGGATTATTCCAAACACCTCGAGCATATTTAAATACTGAATCCTGCTCTTCTTCTTAATTTCGAAAGTATCAGTAGTATTACAGATGTCAGCACATAAGACTATTCCTTCATTATAAAGATCCCTGTCGGCAGAATGAGCGGAAGAAATTATGTCGTCAGGGTTTATATTTCTTACGTTTCGAACCTTCATCAGAAAATCTCCAAGACCATTTCCTTCATCTATAACACCTTTAAGATGAGACAGTTCAAGATGGCTATGACAATTAACAAATCCGGGAATAATTATACCGTTATAAAATTCAATCGATTGATTTTCTTTAAGGGCACAATCATAATTCTCGACGCTTAAAATTGTCCCGTCATTATCGACTGATATTAAGCCTCTTTTAATCGGAGGTCCTGAATTTGTATAAATAAATTGGGCTGAAAAACGTTTCATACAGGCATAATCCCGGTAAATGAAAATGAAATATTTTCAATTCTGGCATGTTTTCCCCATTCATCCGGATTATTTTCATAATCATAAAACAAGCCATTAAAGTTGACAAGCCCGATTGATGGAGCTTTGCTTTTTATCGTGAAAGTATGCCGATGGCCATCTTTGATGTATTTAATTGGAGGTAAATAAATCCGTTTGCCGGTCTCAGCACTGTCAGCATTGCAGTACCAGGATGTAAAGGATGGATTGAATGACTGATCATCCGGATATATTGTTACAGTAAAGGTCAGGGTATAAGTCCCCGGAGTAGAAATCGTATATTTGAAACCAGGTGGTTCTTTCAGAGTAGTATCCGGCAGATAATAAGCTATATTCCCCATTGTCTTAACTGCTTTGCCTTCCATTTCACTTGTTATTTTTTTCTGAACGTCAGACTGTATTTCACTTAGATTTTTAATGACCTGATCGTAGATCTTGATTAGTTTTTTAGGCTTGTTGATAAAGTAATAGTTTATTGTACTGTTCATTGTTTCATATGAATAGCCATAGCTCTCAATGATATCCAAATAGTTTGAAATGGAGTCCCTTTTTGAAAACATACTCCGTAACTCAGGAAGTGAAAGCAATCCGTCTGCTATATAAACATCAGTCAGAATTGAGACAAATGTTTTTTCCGGAATAAGACTACTATGATCTGATTTGTCTTTATTGTTACGGCATGATACGAACATGATAGCGATTGCTGTTACGGATATAAGAATTCTCACGAGTATAATATATCTTCTTTCAGGCTTATTTCTCATTTTTATTAAGGTATTTCTTTGTTAGAAACCTTACCGGGTACCAGGCAGCCCAGAAACCGATCATGAGGACTGTTGCCGGAACAATGATAAAATCAATAAATTTCATTACTACAGGATATGAATCCATAATAAGAGTATCGCTCTGCAATTTTACAAAGCCATAAGTCTGCTGTAACCAGCACATGATAAAGCCAAGTATCAGACCTGCAAAAGCTCCTATTATGGATATAAGCCATCCTTCAAAAATAAAAATTTTCCTGATAAGGTTATTATCTGCGCCAAGGCTCTTCAGTATTTCAACATCCCTTTCTTTTTCAATAATAAGCATTGTGAGCGAACCAACGATATTAAACGACGCTATAATCAGGATCAGGGTGAGAATGAAGAAGATAGCGAGCCGTTCCGAACGCATTACTTTATAAAAAATTTCTTGTTGTTCAAATCTGTTCTGAACAAGGAATTCTTTACCGAATGTTTTTATAACCTTCTTCTGAACAGTGCGGGCATCAGCTTTCTCAGAAAATTTAATTTCAACAGAACTTACTCCATTATCATTTTCAATCAGTTCACGGGCAAAGTCGATCGGTAAAAAGATATATTTTGAATCGTAAGTCTGTTCAACCTGAAAGATCCCTGAAGGGAAAATATATTCGTGGTTGAAAGCTTCTTCAGGATTCAGAGTTGTGCCGGCACTTCTTTTGGGAACCCAGATAAATAACGGATTAACAAAATTTACTCTTATTCCAAGATAATTTGCGATTCCCACTCCAGGAATAGCAAATGGACGTCCTTTTTCGGATCTCAGAATAAATTCTCCTTCCCACAATGAACTGTCAATATTCGATACTCTGGCATAATTGCCATCAACTCCTTTTATTGTTGCTATAACCTGCCTTTCGCCATATTTCAAAAGAGCATTTTCTTCAATAGTAAGTGAATAACATGATACACCGTCAATATTTTCAAGAAGCATTAATTTTGAAGAATCAGGGACAAATGTCTTTCCTTCAACAGCAGTAATTTTAAGATCGGGATCGAATGTATTAAAGATGGAAGTAACCAGCTTTTCAAGTCCATTAAATACTGATAGTACCACAATCAGAGCCATTGTCCCAACAGCAACACCGGCAACAGATACCGCTGAAATAACATTAATTGCATTTCGCGATTTCTTTGCAAACAAATACCTTTTTGCTATGTACAACGAGAGCTTCACTTAAATTACTTTCTTGCAGTAACCAGCAACCCGGTCCCTGTTTTATGCGTTAAATAAAGATCAAAAATGTTAAGTATCATTGAAAAAGGTAAAACAATCACGTAATAAAACGGTAAAAGGATAAAAAACAGATATGAGATGTTAAGCATTTTTACAGGATATTTCATTGTAAATTTCCAGGAAATGTTCCCCGGCTTTCCGTAAGTATATAATGCTTCAACTTTACTAAAACCTGCACCAGTCATCTTTTCCGTAATATCCCTGATACTGTAGCCGTTCCTTACATGTTCATGGATAAATGACAGATCTTCATCAGAATGAACATCCGAACCCCCCTTGTCGGAGGGAGTTGAAACCAGAAGGATACCATTATGTTTCAATGAGTTATTAAAATTTTTAAATACAATTTCATCTTCTTTGATATGCTCCATAACATCAACAGAAAGAATCAGGTCATAACTTTCAGGGCTTACATAGGTAGCAAGATCAGCAGTTTTGAAAGCAACATTTTCAGACATGCCTGCCTTTCTGAAAAAAACGGAACACTCTTCAATTTGTTCAGCATTGATATCAACGGCAACTATTTTCCAGCTTTTATTCATCCGGCACATCCGCCAGGAATATTGACCAAATCCGGAACCAGCGTCCAGCACACAAGCCTGATCAGGTATTTCAAGGCTTATTTTTCGCAAAGCTTTTTTAACATGCCACGTACGGAGGAGAAGAAGATCGAGAAGAAGATAAAGCAATTTTCTCATGAATAAAGGTCCCGAAAAAAACCTTCCCATCGATCTTTTAATAGGTTCATACTGCATGTTAATCAGGATTTCAGCAGCTTATCTATTTTTTCAATATAGTCAAGACTATCATCAATAAAAAAAGCAATTTCAGGAACGATGCGAAGCTGTGATCTTACCTTGTGACCAAGATCAAATCTTATTTTGTGAGCATGATTCTGCACTGTATACAGTATATCACTGTAATTAGCTGAGGGGAAAATGCTTATATATATTTTTGCATAAGAGAGATCGGGACTGACCCTTACTTTGGTTATTGAAATCATTTTCCCGGGAGCATATTCATTGCCCTTGCGGAGAAATATACCGGCAACTTCTTTCTGAATCAGCTTTGCTACCTTTTTCTGTCTTGTCGATTCCGTTGATTCCACAGCTATCTTGTTTTTGATCTGGCAAAGGTACTATTTTCCGAGGAAAATACCTCTCCCTAAATCCCTCCCCCAAGAGGGAGGGACTTAATGAATCTCATTTTTGATATTCAAAAATAACTTCCCCCGCTCTCCTGGGAGCGGGGGACAGGAGGGGGTGAGGCAGATGGAAATAAATAGCGTACATTCCTAAAAAACTTTTAGCTTTACAGGACTTATTTTTATTATATGGAGACAGTAGTCAGCGGCATACGATCAACAGGTAACCTGCACCTGGGAAATTATTTTGGTGCATTGAAAAACTTTCTGAAAATGCAGAAGGAGAATAATTGCTTTTTCTTTATTGCTGATTATCATTCCCTTACAACACATCCAAAACCTGATGACCTCCATGGAAACATAAAACAGATTCTTGCAGAATATCTCGCCTGCGGGATTGATCCGGAAATTGCTACCGTCTTTGTACAAAGTGATGTCCCGGAAGTAACTGAATTATACCTCCTGTTAAACATGAATGCCTATGTGGGAGAGCTTGAAAGGACAACATCTTTCAAAGAACAAATCCGAAAACAACCGGATAATATAAATGCAGGTCTATTGACTTATCCCGTTCTGATGGCTGCAGATATAATTATACATAAAGCCAATAAAGTGCCAGTCGGAAAGGATCAGGAACAGCACCTTGAAATGACCAGGCGATTTGCAAGACGTTTTAATACACTTTATGAGGTGGATTATTTTCCTGAACCTGAGGCTTATAATTTTGGAAAAAAACTACTCAAGATACCCGGACTTGACGGCACAGGAAAAATGGGAAAGAGCGAAGGAAACGGCATTTTTCTGGCCGATAGCCCCCAGGAAATAAGAAAAAAAGTGATGCGGGCAGTTACTGATGCAGGTCCACAAAAGCCTGGTGAAAAACCTTCTGAACCGGTGCAGAACCTCTTTACAATAATGAATGTTGTTTCGGATCCCTCTACTGTTAAATATTTCACAGAAAAACATGCTTCATGCG
Source organism: Bacteroidia bacterium (assembly GCA_026391515.1). Taxonomy (GTDB): domain Bacteria; phylum Bacteroidota; class Bacteroidia; order Bacteroidales; family VadinHA17; genus LD21. The sequence continues at coordinate 26,850 of JAPLEC010000447.1, forward strand.
AAATACGCTATGGCGATATGAAAAAGCAGCTTGCAGAAGATATAATTAAGGTTACTGACCCGATAAGGGAAAAGATTAACCTGATTCTTTCTGATAAAAAATACCTTGCAAAAGTAGTATCCTATGGGGCAGAAAAAGCCATAGCCAGCGCTTCAAAAACTATTCGTGACGTAAGGGAAATAATCGGGTATAAGTCATTCTGACATAATAAAAGAAAGCCAGGCTTTTGACCTGGCTGAACTTGAAGAATCAAGTATATGATTGAGATTGCCTGTGTACTGACATAAAATCAAATAATATGCCAAAAATTATCCCTGTTAATAATTTTATCCTTTTTCAGGGAAAAACCACCCGGATAAATGCTTATTTTAGCTAATATTATGTAAATTTAATGATCTGTAAATGACGGCATTAAATATTTTTCTATGAAAAATAAAGAATTATATATGCAAAACATCACTAATCGTAAAAATGTAACAAATGTTACAAGACGTGGTTTTATATCTGTATGTTCAGCATGCGCAGCCTGTATGGCATTAAGGCCAATTTCCTTCATTAATCCTTCAGATTCTTCCGGGAAGGCTTTATCGAAGGTGAGAATACGAATTCTTTACTCACTTCATGGACCTGTTCAGACAAAACCCGACTGGCCAAATATAGGATTTGATTTTAATCCGGCAATGGAGAAAATAAATACCACCCTGGAGAAAAATTTTCCGGATTATGAATTTATTCCGGTAATGGCAACAGGAGAGGAGGATGCTAAGAAAATAGTCGAACAGGATGCTGCTGAAAATATTGACGGATATCTGGTGTACCAGATGAATTGCTGGAACAGTGTTGTACAAACAATAGTTAAAACTGGGAAACCGGTGATTTATGCTGATTTTCAATTCGGAGGGAGTGGTGGTTTTCTTGTTTATACCGCCTCTTTTTTAGGCACTAAAACACCTAATCTGGGATTTGTAGCTTCATCGCGCATGGAAGATCTTATTGTTGCTGTCAGCTGCTTTAGCATAGTAAAAAACGGAGGATCAGTTGCCGATTTTGTAACAGCAACTGAAAAAGCGCGCCTGGATTCAACTCCTGCTGCAGGACATTACTCTGTAAATTCAAATAAGATAAAATCGTTATCTCCCCGGGAGTGCACAAGTCTGTTGAGCAATTCGAAAATTCTGGCAGTAAGGGACCAGACAGCTAAAGTTGCTGATCGTGTCATGGATATTCCTGTTGAATATATTCCATTCTCAGAAATAAATGATGCATGGAGCAAAGCCGATAAGGATGAATCAGATGAAATAGCCAGGAAATGGCAAAAATCTGCGCTGGAAGTAGTTGATGTAAACTACGAAACATTGCTTACATCGGCTGCTATGTATCTGGGTATGAAGAATGTAATGAAGAATCACAATGCAAAAGCGATAACAGTTAACTGTCTGGGTGGATTTTATGGAGGCCATATACACGCTTATCCGTGTCTTGGTTTTCATGAACTATGCAACGAGGGACTTGTTGGTGGTTGTGAATGTGATGTAAATTCCACTGCAACCATGCTTGCATTTTCAACGATGACTGGCGGAAGACCGGGATTTATATCTGATCCTGTAATTGACACTTCCAAAAGGCAAATAATATATGCCCATTGCGTAGCTTCAAACAAAGTCTTTGGTCCCACGGGAAAAGCAAATCCATTCAGAATCATGACTCATTCTGAAGACAGAAATGGAGCTTCTGTTCAATCGATTCTGCCGAAGAACTATATGACAACAACCCTCGAAATCAGCCCATCGCGTAAAGAGATATTATTTCACCAGGCAGTATCGCTGGGCAACGATCCGGACGACAGAGCATGCAGAACAAAATTATGTGCCGAACCGGTAGGCGATCTGGAAAAACTATTTAGAATGTGGAATAAATGGGGCTGGCACAGGGTTACATTTTACGGTGACCTGAAAGATCCGGTTAATGCATTTGCTGAAGCAATCGGTTGGAAAGTGATTGAAGAAGCTTAGATACACATCATAAATTAACGCTCCTGCCGTGAGAAAACGGATCGCAATTATTTTAGCAATATTTTTACTCTTCGGTCTTGCAGTGCTTGGTTATTTTCTTCAGCAGGGCAGAAGAGTTCTGCAGACTGATCCTTACAAAGCAATTTCTCCTGACGCATGTATTATTATTGAAACTATTGATTTACAGAGTTTCATCAATTCGCTGACAACAGGAAAAGGTTTGCCTGGAGAAGCCGGGAAGATAAAAGAATTTGAGATCCTTAATAAAAAAACAAGATTTCTGGCAGATCAGCTGAATAAAACAGGATATAAAAAAATAATTAGCGGGAGTCATGCCATCATTTCATTTAGTTTATCAACAGATCGAAAGCTGCAATCCATACTTTCTATGGCTGTTTCTTCAGAAATCAGGTTAAAGCAGCTCAAAGAAATGCTTAAGCTTGCAGGAATCAAAACAATAAATGAAAAAAGTGTTTACGGCAAAAGTGTCATTGAACTCCCATATATACTTGATAACCAGAAAGGAACAGTGTTTGTTTCTATTATTAGCGGATTGTTTATCTGCGCTTCTTCGGAAGAAATGATGAAAAATGCCATTGCTCAGACAACCCGTGAAAGTGATATTAGAAACCTCCCGGGTTTTTCAAGAATTTTACAGGCATCGGGGAAAAATGAAGATAAGATATTTGTGATCTTCAGTAATCTGCCTCCTCTGTTCAGGTCTGCTTTCAGACAGGAATATGCTACATCAACTCAAAAAATCGGCAATCTTGCAGGATGTGCAGGCGCAGATATCTATCTCAACGAAAATGGCCTGGTGATGAGCGGCTACACTGAAAGTCTTAATCCAAAAGAATTCTTTTATAAATACAAATCGGGAACACCGGGATTATTTCATACATACAAAATACTTCCATCAGCCACAGTGCTTTTTGAATCAATTTTACTAAACGCAGCACCACGAGCAAAGCAGCCAACAGGGACTAAGGCAGCAGATCTTGCAAATAAGCTGCGTGAATATACAGGTGAAGAGGTGACCAAAGCGTATATTGATATTAAGGGAAGATCTGTCGAACAGAATACCCTTATGATTTATGAACTTAAAAACCGTGTATATGCTGAAAAAATATTTATTGACGAGTTCGGTCCGGAGATTAATAAAGACAATATTTTCTTTTTTCAACCTGACGAACAGATAAAAATATCTATCTATTTAACACATTATAAAGGTTTTGCATCAGCCATGCTCCCGGGTTTTATTCAGGATTTCGACGATTCCTATTTTGCCTTTTATGACAATTTCCTGATAACCGGCAATTCATATATTACCATTTCAAGGCTTTTATATGATAACCTGTTAAATAAAACTCTTGCAAACGATTTGACTTACAGGGATTTTGAGAGCTCTCTTCCAAGCATTGCCGGATATTTCTTCTATTGTGTACCATCGCGAATTATTGATTATCTCGCTTGCTATTTCAACGAGAATATTATTAACACCCTGAGGTCAAATAAAAATTCCCTGAATAAAATTCAGGCAGCCGGGTATCAGTTCATATCAAGTAATGATATGATATATAATAGTTTATCTATAAGGTTCAAAGAGGAAGCAAGAGAAGAATCAAAGACTGAATGGGAAACATTATTAGATACTGTTGCAGCTGTTAAGCCGTTCTTTTTTACAAATCATATTACAGGTGCCAGGGAGATTTTCATTCAGGATTTGAAAAACAATGCGTACCTGATAAACGCTGCAGGAAGGATACTCTGGAAGGTGCCTCTGGGGGAGCGGATAACAGGAACAATTTATATGATTGATTATTTCAGAAACGGTAAATACCAGTTGCTTTTTTCCGGAAAGAAATACCTTCATCTTCTTGACAGGAATGGAAATTATGTAGAAAGATACCCGGTAAAACTAAGATCTCCTGCAACAAATTCTCTTGCTCTTTTTGATTATGATAATAACCGCAATTACAGGATTCTTATTGCCGGAGAAGATAAAATGATTTATGCTTATGATAAAACCGGAAGCTTGGTTAAGGGATGGAAATCTTTCAGAACCAATGGTTATGTTAATTCGGAAATCAATTGGTTCAGGGTTTCCGGGAAAGATTACCTTGTCATTTCCGATGAAACATCATTATATTTTATCGATCGTTCCGGCAATCCACGACTAACGCTTAAAGAGCCGGTAACAAAAGCAAAAGGATCTTCCATCAGGTTAATTTCCGGGACTCCTCCGTCGGTAGTATGCACAGCCCCTGATGGTACAATTCAGCATATTTATTTTGACGGAAATGTGAAAAAATTCACATTAAGGGTGTTTTCCAGTGACCATTTGTTCGATATTTTTGACGTAAATGGAGATGGTTATGGCGAATATATTTTTATTGACAAAGGTATATTGTATCTTTATAATCATAATAGTACAGAAATATTTAAAAGGGAATTCAGTTCAGATGAACTGGGTGGTCCTATAAATTTTGTCTTTTCATCATCCGACATGAAAATCGGAGTTTTTGACATTAAGAAAAATCTCATATATCTGATAGACAGAAACGGAGACACTATGAATGGATTTCCATTAAGAGGAGCCTCGATGTTCTCAATCGGGAAATTGTCGGAAAAAAGCGGTTGGAATCTGATAGTCGGAGGAACCGACAGGTTTTTGTATAATTATAAGCTGGATACCGAAACTAAATAGATCAAATTATGACTGGGAAAACAAAATATTTTTTGATGATGCTGATTACAGCTGTTTGTTTAGACGCAACATCCCAGAACAGCCAGGTCCTTTATTATATGAAACTACCTCAAAATCATCTTCTTAACCCTGCAATCAGGCCTTCTGATAAGTTTTATATAGGACTTCCCGTAATTACAGGTATAAATACAGAATTCGGAAATAATTTTCTGCAGGTTTCTGATATTCTTCCTTCGGGAACCAAAATTAATTCTTTATTCTTTAAAACCCTTAATCTTAACAAATTGGCCGGAAAGCTAAGGGATCGTAACACAATAACGACCGATGAAAGTATTCAACTTTTAGGACTAGGCTTATCATTCGGCAAAGATTTGTATATATTCCTTGATGTTGTTGACAAAATCAATGCAAAAACCATATTACCACGTGACTTATTGGAATTATACTTAACAGAGCCACCCGATTTTATTGGTAAGACATTTGATTTATCAATGATGAATATGCAGACCCAGTATTACAGGGAGTATGGGTTGGGATTTTCAAAAAATGTAACAAAAAACTTAAGAATAGGTGCAAAGGTAAAACTCCTATCAGGCATTGCTTCGGCCTCACTTGATAACAAATCTCTTACCATGAAAGTTAACAGTGATTTCAGCCAGGCAATAAATGCAGATACCTACCTGAATGTGAGCGGAAAAGAAACCCTGCAAAGAATCTTTACATATAACCATATACTTGGCCATCCGGATTCGACTGACAATGGAGACTTAAAAGGTTTTGCATTTGATTATCTTAAAATTCCTGTTTCAAATGTAGGAGCAGCTTTAGATATAGGTGCCGTTTATAACCTGGGTAAATTCTTTACTTTTTCTGCAAGTGTTACTGATCTTGGATTCATTAACTGGAAGCACGATCTTAAAAGCTATTATTCGAAAGACACAATTCATCTGACGGATTTAACCCTTAAGGAAGCTGTAAATAATCCTGATTATGATATAAAAAATTTTATTCATGCATTAGTGGATACAATAAGGAGAAGTTTTAAAGATACAATACCTAAATCCTTTAGAACGTATCTTCCTACAGGAATCTCTGCAGGAGTAAGCATAAATCTATTACCTGTAATTTCTTTAGGAGTGTTATCTAATACCAAATTTTATGCAGGCACGGTAAGAGAATCTGTTACACTCTCAGCCAATGCATATCTTGGAAGAATTCTGTCTGCAAGCGTGAGTTATACAATTGCCAATTACAGTTATAACAACCTGGGTTTCGGCCTTGCTTTTAAAACAGGCAGTATTGTACAATTTTATGTAATTGCTGATAAAATTCCGCTTAACTGGGGGAAAGTTTATATTGAAAAAGGCCACAGTGGAGATTATTTACCAATACCGGAACCGCAGAGTATGAATTTATTCAATCTCAGTATTGGGATGAATATTGTTTTTGGCAAACCTGTGACGAAGAAAACAGACAGGCCAATGATTGTGATTCAATAAGAATTTTCAGTAAGAAGAGTTTTTACTTATCCGACGATCTTAACTGTTTTGCCAGAGAGTTGGCAAACACAAAATCATTTAATATTTCACAGTCGGAATGAAGGATTTCATGTTTAGTGCCTTCCCAGCAGATTTTGCCATCATCAATAAAGGTTATTTTTTCTCCAATCTCCATTACCGAATTCATATCGTGAGTATTGACTATTGTTGTCATATTATATTCTTCAGTGAGCTCTTTTATTAGAGCATCGATAAGAATGGCGGTTATAGGATCGAGTCCCGAGTTGGGTTCATCACAAAATAGATATTTTGGATTTAATGAGATAGCTCTGGCAATAGCCACTCTTTTTTTCATACCTCCTGATAGTTCGGAGGGAAATAGGGTATTGGCATTTATTATATCAACTCTTTTCAGACAAAAATTAACCCTGTCAATTTTTTCCAGCGGGCTTTTATTTGTAAACATATCAAGAGGGAACCTGACATTATGTTCAACTGTAAGGGAATCAAAAAGAGCGCTTCCCTGGAACAGCATTCCCATCTCTTTACGAATATCTTGTTTCCCGTTAAAATCGAGCTTGTTAAAAAGAACATCATCAAACCAGACTTCGCCGCTGTCTACTTCATGAAGTCCGACAATTGATTTGAGCAATATAGTTTTTCCGGAACCGCTGCGACCTATAACAAGATTTGTTTTACCACTTTCAAAACTGACAGTGACATCATCCAGCACCTTCTTATCGTAGAACGATTTGTTAATATTTTTGACACTAATCATGACAGAAGGAGCTGTGTAAGAATTAAATTAAACAACAAAATAAGGATGCTGCTGAACACCACTGCTTTAGTGCTTGCCCTACCGACTTCAAGAGATCCGCCATCGACATAATAACCCTGAAATGCTGAAACTGTGGTAATTATAAAAGCAAAAAATACAGTTTTAATCAGTGAATAAGTTATATAATAAGGAATGAAAGCATATTGAATTCCATAGATAAAATCTTCGGGAGTCATTGTACCGGTAATTATGACAACGCTCCATCCTCCCAGGATGCCGACACATATACTGATGAGTGTAAGAAGAGGGTTAAAAAGAACTGCGGCTATTATCTTAGGAAGTATCAGATACGATGCAGAATTGACTCCCATTATTTCAAGAGCATCAATTTGTTCTGTAATACGCATAGTACCTATTTCAGATGCAATATTAGAACCGACTTTTCCTGCAAGTATCAACGCTATCATGGATGATGAAAATTCAAGAATAATTGAATCGCGGCAGCCAAGACCAACTATATATGTCGGAAGAAATGGATTTTCAGTATTATAAATAGTCTGAAGGGTAATTACTGCTCCCATAAAAAAAGAAATTATCGTAATAATACCCACAGAATTAAATCCAAGGTAAACCAGCTCATGCATAGTTTGCTTATAATATAATGAGGGTTTTTCAGGTTTGGAAAAAACCTTCTTAAGAAGAAGAAAATAGCGTCCGAATAATGTCAGAAACTTAATCATTCAACGTGTTTAACAAAAGATAAAATTACAAATATTTAATATATTTCCTTTGCTTGAGTTTTAAAACTGGGAACATAAATAATTATATATTTGCAAAATATTTAAAATTTAAGGAATCATTCATGGACAACAGGTATGTAATTATCATGGCCGGAGGAGTAGGGAGTCGATTCTGGCCATTAAGCCGCCGAAGCAGACCTAAACAATTTCTTGATATCCTGGGAACAGGAGAAACCCTGATTCAACAGACTTTCAGAAGGTTTAAATCCAACTGTCCGGAAGAAAATATTTTTATTGTCACAAGTGCAGGACATAAAGATATTGTGATTGAGCAGCTTGGAATTGCTCCTTCCAATGTACTGGCCGAGCCTTTTCGCCGCAATACAGCACCCTGTCTTGCATACGGAACTTTCAGAATATTAAAGGAAAATCCTGATGCTGTTATTACCATCACACCTGCAGATCATCTGATAGTTAAGGAAGACAAATTTTGCAAAGTAATAGAGGAAAGCATGAATTTTGTGAAAGATAATGATGTATTATTGACATTAGGAATAAAACCTGACAGGCCTGAAACCGGATATGGGTATATTCAGGCTGACCGTAAAAAGCCGGTTAAAGGATACAGTAACCTGCTTAAAGTGAAGACTTTTACTGAAAAACCAAATATTGAGCTTGCAAAAGTATTTATACAAAGCGGCGATTTTTACTGGAATTCCGGAATTTTCATCTGTAACATAAAATCAATTATAGCAGCTTTCGAAAAATATCTGCCTGACATGTTTACTGCCTTTGATGAGGGCAAAAAACTATTTGGGACGAAACAGGAAAACAGCTTTATCGCAAGAACGTATGCCGAATGCAAGAGCATTTCAATCGATTATGGCATTATGGAGAAAGCTGATAATGTTTATGTAATGTGTACCGACATCGGCTGGTCAGATCTGGGTACGTGGAGTTCTCTCTATGATCATTCTTTACTCGATAAAAGCGGGAATTCGAGAATTAAAGGTAATATTTTTTCATACGATAACAGGGGAAATATCTTTAATATCTCTTCCGGAAAGGTTGCTGTGATACAGGGACTTAAAGATTATATTGTTGTCGAATCTGATGATGTTCTTCTGATTGTAAAGAAAGAAGAAGAGCAGAACATAAAAAATTATCTTGAAGATGTGAAGAAAGAAACGAAAGAAAAGTATTTATAGATAGGATTTTATAGACTTGCATGACCGCAAGACAAAAAAAGAGGCTGTTTTTACAGCCTCTTTTTTTCAGACATATCTTCTAGTATTCCCAAAGATCGTGTTCAATATTAAACAGCTCGTTTTTAATACGTTCGGCTTCAAAAAGGGCTGGTTTACCGGCTAAATAATCATTTATTTTCCTGTCATCATATACGTTTGATTCGCCAAGCATATAACTGCTAAATCTTCTCTGCATGAAAAAATCATCGAACGAAATTCTTTGAGCATCATTTCTTGCAGAAAATACCTCATATTTTGCAAGAATATCCCTGATTTCATTAAACTTAATCCAGCCTACTTCTTTTTTATCGGGTTCACCTGAAGGATTAGTGTATAAGAAAAGGAGTTCAATAGCAATAATTCTAACATCAAGTTTTGAGAGCTTTTTATCAAAATACCATTCTTCATACAATACAAGGTTTTGTAACATATCTCTTTTTGCATCTCCTTTAACAATAGTATCTTTAAAAGTAGTACCATCTCCCACCGGTTTTTGAATATGCTGTTCTCCACCACCCATATTTTTCTCGATATCATCATAGGTGGTAGGAGCAAAACTCAAAGCATTGTAAACAGTAATATTCCCGGCTTTAATTTCATCTAGAATAATATTTATAAAACTTTTTCTGCCATCCTGAGTATTGGTTTTTATGGGATAATATAAAGGGAAATTGACCTTTTCACGGAGATCAACCATGCGGTAATACCTTTTTGACCAGGCAGCGTCAGCTTCCCTGAGGAATGGATAATTGATCTTTTTGGCATCAGGAATCGACTTCTGATAAATATCACCGAATGACTGACTTTTTACCAATCCGGCGAATGACAGAATGATAACCCCCAAAATAATTCGCTTATTCATAGTGTAACTATTATATTAAATCTAATCTATTTTAAGACTAATTGCTGGTAATGCTATTATTTTCCCTGTCGGACTTTTTGCTGTTATATCATCGAAATACAACCTTTGTCCTCTGGTCATCTTCGCAATTTGGGTTTTCTGCTCAGGTGTAAGTTTTGAACTATTACTTATTACACCAACACTTCCAAAACTTCCCGGGAACATGATTGTAAATCCGGTCACCTTAAATTGAAGATCGAATTCGAACTCTTTGAGGACAGCATATACTTCGTCCATATTTTTGGCGGCACTTAAGGAAATTGTTCCAAAACTCTTTCCGCCAAATTCAGACACAGGTGTAGGAACATTCTTTATCCTGAAATTTTTCGGAGGATATTTTATTATTTGACCGTTTTCACCTTCACCTGAGACGGAGATCTGGATAATGCTGCCAGGTTCACCTGTTGGTGTGATTGCCCATTCTCCGGGGAATAATTCATTGGTTCTTGCGTTTCGAATTCTTTCTTTTTTAATATTACCCGTGTTACTATTGACTCTAATTCTGTCTGGCCTTATACCAGGTGCTGAAACATCAAGAGGATTAGGAATTCCTGCGTACAAAACATTAACAGCACTTGCTGCAATGTTTGCACTGGATTCTACAACCTGATATTCTGAATGGAAAGGAATTTCTCTTGTTGTTTTTCCGTCGGGTGAAGGAAGTGAAATAATCCCATTCCATGGTTTTATTCCAAGAGTTGTCGCTTTAACAGAATATATTCCTCTGCCGGCATCATCAAGTTCGAGAGGTGTTTGGCCCACAGTAATAACAGGTCTTTGAAGAGTATCTATTCCGGCAAGGACAACTGATGCTTCATAATTTGTTCCGAGTGCTACAGTATTGGAGTTTGGGAGGACCACTGCAGCGAGCTTATTAACCTTAAAATTAGATTTATCAATCTGGGTATAAAGCCAGTTAATAACTTCAGTTTCAGCATTTCTGACATCCACCTGAACTTTTGTCAACAGAGCATTGGCTCCCACAAGTGGCATAAGCTGAAATGTATAATTTGGCCAGGGTTCTATAGCTCCGTCTTCACTTGGCCCTGGTTCAAAATTAAGGGTTTTTTTCAACGATGCTTCAATAACAGGATTTTCTCCTTGAACAATCATATAAATTAATGAATCGCGAAAATCATTTAAGATATGCATCAGTTCATACCCCTTACCATCTTCGTTATCACCAACAAGGATCTGGGAAGGTATATTATTCTCATCATATTTCACAAGAGAGTCAATGATTATTTCTCTCCCACGAATAGCCGGAGGATTTTTACCATCAGCCTCTTTGATCATCATTATCTTGAGATCCTGAATGAATTCATACGTTTCATCAGCACGCTGTTTTACATAAAGGGCTTTTTTATAGTATGGACCGGTTTTCACAGGAGTTGTTGCAAAAGATTCTGCAAAATCGCTATACATGATTCTGTTTTTTTCAACATAATTATCGACCGTAAGCTTAAGCCCCTTGTCAACCTTCATGAATGCTTTAACAACTTCCTTTTGTACGTTAAGTGCAAGCATGGCGGTAAGCACAAGGTACATCATACCGATCATCTTTTGCCGTGGGGATAGCTTTTCGTGAGCCATTTTGTAGGTAGTTTAATTAGGTAAAACAAACGATGATGCATTACTTGACATTCATAGCGGCAAGCATATTTCCATAAACATTATTCAAAGCAGATAGATTATCGTTGAGTTTGGATATCTGTTCGCGATATTTTTTGGTGTCACCTGAAGATTCTGTCAGATCTTTCATCAGGCCCTGCAAGCCTTTAAAGAGAGCGTCAGATTCTTTAACATGATCGTCTGCACCTTTCTTCTGAAGTTCGTAAACTGCATTCAATGCAGAAAGGTTTTTGTTCAGAACCTCAAGCTGCTGCTGGTATGATTTGCCTCCGGATTCTATAACCGACAGAGAATCAGCAATATTCTTGTAATTTGATCCGGTTTCATTTATAATCTTTGTGGTTGTCTGATATGATTCAGACAGTTTGCCAAGAGATTCATTTGCCGTATTGATGGTTCCCATATACTTGGTTGAGGCAGCTGTAATATCGCCCATCGCATTTATGTTGGCTGTTGAATCGCCAAGCTTTTTCATGCCGACGCCAAGCTTCTGGAACAGGTCGGGAGTGATCTCGGCTTTTTCAAGCATCTCGTCAAATTTTGCAAGGGCTGCTGAACCTGCACCTCCTCCACCACCAACTCCACCACGATATTTCCCACCGTGAGAAGGTAATTCTTCGACTCCTTCTTCAGGAATACCTGCAAGTTCCGGATAGACAAGTGACCAGTCAACCTCTTCATGCAAAGGTTCAAATGCTGAAAAGAAGAAGATAACTGCTTCTGTACACAGACCAGCACAAAGCATAAAAGTTGCTCCGTGCCAGTGCGATATCTTAAACAATGCACCTATGATAACTACTGATGCACCTATACCATAAAGTTTGGCGATGAAATTCTTCCATCCACTGCTTTGTACTATTTCTGCTAGACTCATATACCTGATAATTTTAGGGTTATTTCAATTTTAATTATAATTCTGCTCCAATATAAGTTCTTACATTACGGAAACCTATATAAGGTTTTGTAGAATCCTGATATTCATAGTCTCTTGTGCTTGTCTGAAGAAAATATGCAATATCTTTCCATGATCCGCCGCGGATAACCTTACGCTTTAAGATAGGAGGATCCTGTGGTGTGGCGTTGTATTCATAGTTAGGCTGCAAATCGTGCTGGAATATATATGCTGATGGATGATATGCACCGCAGGTCCATTCAGCAACGTTTCCTGCCATGTCATATAATCCGAATTCGTTCGGGTCGTATGAAGCTACTTTTCCGGCATATACATTTCCGTCATCGATATAATTTCCGCGCAGAGGTTTAAAGTTTGCCAGAAAGCATCCTTTATCATTACGTGTATAAGGTCCTCCCCATGGATACATTGAGAGGTCGAGACCTCCCCTGGCTGCATATTCCCATTCTGTTTCGAGAGGCAGCCTGTATGCCTGGACATCAGAGATTCCATTCTTTCTTAATGCAGTATTCATATAATCGGTTCTCCATCTGCTGAAAGCATTAGCCTGCGGCCATGAAATACCAACAACAGGATAATCGTCAAATGACGGATGCCAGAAATAAAGATCTGCCATTGGGTCATTGAAAGAATAAGTAAAATCACGGATCCAGCATAAAGTGTCAGGATAAATGTTTATAATGACTGTTTTAATGAAAGAAGAACGGTCTTTTACATCAGTACGTGTACCGTCAATATTTGTTACCTGTCCTTCGTATTTTCCTGTATTGTTCTGGTAATCATAGACATATCTTGATCTTGCAGCTTGCTGATAATCAACCCAGAAGTATTTATAATTAAATCTCCGGACATCATACTGTTTTTTACCGTTAAATCTTTCTTCGGGCGGATAATACATTTCTTCAATAATACCTTTGGTTGTTTCCTCTTCCGGATCTATTTTTTCATCCCAGTTAATGATATTAGGTTCAAGTATATTACCTTCATCGTCGACAACGAAATATTCCCTTTCGGCAATCTGAGCTTCGCCCAGCTTTGTTCTGAGAATAGAATCGCGGACCCAGTAAACAAACTGACGGTACTTGTTATTGGTAATTTCTGTCTGATCCATCCAGAACGCATCAACAGTGACAGATTTTGAAAGGCTGTTCATTGCAAACAGAGCATCCTGGTCGCTGGGCCCCATCACGAAATTGCCGGCGGGTATAAATGCCATCTCCAGAGGTTCCGGTTCAAAAAACTTCTTCCTTCCCGGCACACCGGTCAGCTCTCCATTATCGGATGAGCCGCACCCAGTCATGAACATTATAATAATCAGGGCAAATAGGATTACCTTTTTCATATTTCTTAGTAATTTATAATGCAAGTAAGTTATTTTTTTTTAATAATCATAAAAATCTTATACTTTTATATCTCATAGGACTTTTTCCAAGGCTCAGGTCAAAACAATAATTCACCATAAATTCGTGCGATCCGCTTGTATTTTTTCTTATATCCGATAGCGGAAAATCATAAGAATAGCCTATGCGGATCCCATTAAAAAGCTCAAAACCGATTATCCCAATCACTGCATCACCGGCTCTGTAAGAAACGCCTCCCCATACCTTTTTATTGTATCGCAATAAAGAAGTTACATTAAACTGAATAATCTTGCCATCACTGTAAGCAAATACTGAAGGAAGCAACTCGAAAGATGGATTTGTCAGCTGCACATTATAGCCTGCTGTCAGATAATAATGCCTGCTGACATAAGAAATAACTTTGGTTTTTTCTTTAGTATATTTTATTTTAGGTTGATTTATATGTGTAACTGACAGAGAAGCATAGTATTTATCGGCATTTAAATACACACCAAAGCCTGCATCAAAAGCTACAAAGTTCTCTTTACTGGTTGGAATTAACGGATCGTCATCAGGTGAGACAAAACCATTGCCATAATCGGGTATGTTCCAGGTAGGATCAATCGTTTTATTTATTATGCCAAGATTAATTCCTATTCCCAGTTTTGCTATATTAAGATCAAGAAGATAAGAATAAACAGCCGACAGATTTAAATCTTTATCAAATCCGACATTATCGGTTTCTATTACAAGTCCAACACCGTGTTTTCTTTTAAAAAGTGAAATTGGAGCAGAAACATCAAAAAGAGTTGTAGATGGTGCCCCCTTAAAACCTACCCACTGCTGTCTGTTAAGAGCTGTGGCACAAATCATACCGGAAGTGCCCGCAACACCGGGATTATATGTCAGAGTATTAAACATATATTGACTTGTCAGAGGATCCTGCTGTGACAAGCCTGAAAAACATATTAAGACTAAAAAAAGAAATGCTACACTAAGTCTTTTCATTTCTTCACTAAGCCTAAAGATTTGATACAATTGAGTTGAACCAGTAAAATAAATAAAAATATAAAACGTAAACAAATATACTTTTATTTATTTAAGAGTGAAAAATAGTTGTTTTGATAAGTGTTCATCAGCGGAATGATTAACGGAGTTGTATTTATGACAAAAGGAGAAAAAACAATGAGCAATCACGATTTTAATCTGTCAATTCCCTGTATCCATCTTTCAGGAACTTCATTCCGGTTAGCCCTTAAATAATCTTCATGTGAACAGGCAATATAGAAATTCTTGTCAGCTTCGGTGGTCAGTTCCATCCACCATCGGTCTGTAAGATTGCTCTTTACAAAAATGAGATCATCCTCAAGATCTGTTACCCTGACATGATACCTGACAAATCGCCCTGATTTACTGTTACTTAGTATAGGTGCTTCGTACTGTTTCTGTGAGAACCCTTCAAGGAAGAACCATAATATCTGGGCAGCCAGACCGGTGGTCTGACACCTGATATCCATATCGGGATTTACATCAAACAGACCAAATATTTTCAGATTATCAGAAATCCCGGCATATCTTGCCAAAAGACATATTTCTTCACCGTAAAAACCATTGGGAGAAGGACTTATGGTTCCCGGTGCATCCGATTGTCTGACTGCAGAAATATCGAAAACAGCCAGATCAGAATCTCTGAAAAGGGGTTCAGTGAGGTAGATCGCTTTTCTGACATCACCAATTCTGACAAGTTCGGATTTTCGTTTTAAAAAACGATTAACCACTTGCTGATCATTAAGATATGTCTGGTAACCGATATTAATATAATGATGTAAAGTGCTTTTATGATTGTGCATTATGTTACTTAGATAATTAAATGAGTCAGACTCTTTCTTTTCAATGCTGAAATCTATTCTTGAATCAACAGCAGTAAGAGTATATTTCATTTTAAGATTTGATAAAGCTTTATCAATTGAAACCACAAGTGCGCTGCTTCCTCCGATTATAATAGGAAAAATATTTTCACCAATAAGATAGACCAGGATATCAGTTAATCCGGCAATGGTGTCGTTAAATGCAACCCCCTGTTTCATATTGCCCAGATCGATGATTTTTGATTTACCGGGGATCCTGGCAAGCTTGTAAAGTTCCTTTCTGATAAAGTCAGGTCCTTTCATTGTACCTGTTCCGGGAGAATTTCGTCCTTCAGGAACACCAAACAGAGCAATTTTATAATTGCTTAAATCCTTAAGTGGCTTACTGTCAGTATGTATAGTGATAGAATGAGGGAAACCTGCCTGACATGTAAGATGCTCAAATTCAGGTCTTTCAATGCTTACGGGATTAAAATAATCATTCAGATCCATCATAGTTGATATAAGGTGGTCTATTTAGGTTTATTGTTCTTTTCAATGATCTTAATGCAGTCTTCCTTAGTCAGCTTTTCAGATTCGGTACCTTTTGGAAGCCTGTAATTTAACTTGTCTCTGGTAATATATGGACCATACCTTCCATTTAAAACTTTAATATCACCAAAATCTTTAATGACCTTTTTCTTCTCGCTCTCATTCTTCTCGTTTATTATCTCAATAGCTCTTTCAACAGTCAGAGAATAAGGATCATCCGTTCCTTTTTTCAAGGAATAGAATTTATTCTTATATCTGATGTAAGGTCCGAATTTTCCTATACCTACTACCATCTCGTCATCTTCATGCATTCCAAGCGACCTGGGCAGCCTGAAAAGATTCAAAGCCTCTTCAAGGGTAATTGTTTCAATCAGCTGATTCTTTGAAAGACTTGCGAATCTCGGTTTGCTTCCGTTATCTGAATTTCCAATTTGTGCAACAGGTCCGAATCTGCCCATTCTGACAGTGATTGGTTCTCCGGTCTCAGGATGATTTCCAAGAGTTCTGACTCCTGTTTTCCTGTCTTTATTCTCGAGAGTCTTTTCTATGGTTTTGTGGAAAGGGACATAAAATTCATGAAGCATCCCTGTCCATTTTAATCTGCCCATTGCAATCTCGTCAAACTGCTCTTCAACTTCAGCAGTAAAGTGATAATCAACAATTTCCGAGAAATTTTCAATCAGGAAATCATTGACTATCATACCAATATCCTGTGGAAAGAGCTTTGATTTTTCTTTACCGGACACTTCTGTTTTGGATATCGCTGTGATTTTACCTTTTTCAAGAGTCAGAACTTTAATATGCCTTTTTTCTCCCGGCCGATCCTCCCGTGAGACATATCCTCTGTTTTGAATGGTAGAGATAGTCGGTGCATACGTGGAAGGTCGTCCGATTCCCAATTCTTCAAGCTTTTTGACAAGACTTGCCTCAGTATATCGCGGAGGAGGTGCGGTGAATTTCGGGGCAGCAGTTATATTATTATAATATAATGGCATTCCTTTTTTCACCGGATGGATGACATATTTTTCTTCATCATTATTTTCCTGGTCTGAAGATTCTGTATATAATTTCAGAAATCCGTCAAATTTGATAACCTCACCGGTTGCATTGAAAACAACGGGTGAATTATTCATTTCAATTGAAATAGTTGTTTTTTCTACTTGAGCATCAGCCATTTGGGATGCGATCGTTCTTTTCCAGATAAGCTCATACAGTTTCTTTTCGTTCAGATTACCTGTAATGGTTAAATTATCAGGATATGCCGGACGAATTGCTTCATGTGCTTCCTGAGCACCTTTTGTTTTAGTTTTAAACTGACGTGTTTTCGAATATTTTTCACCATACCCTGAAATAATTACTTCACGCGATTTGACAAGAGCAAGCTTTGAAAGAATTGTCGAGTCCGTTCTCATATAAGTAATTTTCCCGGCTTCATAAAGCTTTTGAGCTACAGCCATGGTCTGGGCAACGGAAAATCCAAGTTTGCGGTATGCTTCCTGCTGCAGAGTAGATGTAGTAAAAGGAGGAGCTGGTGATCTGGTTCCCGGTTTTACAGTTATATCTGAAACATTATATTTTGAAATATTGCACAGCTCCAGAAATTTCTGAGCTTCTTTTTCGTCAGGAAATCGTTTGGAAGCTTCTGCTCTTAGAAACGCACTTTCAAGGTTCGCTTCATCAACCCTGAAAATGGCATTGATACGGAATGATGATTCCGGTTTGAATGAAAAGATCTCCCTTTCTCTTTCAACAAGAAGCCTTACTGCAACTGACTGAACTCTTCCTGCCGAAAGTGAAGGCTGGACTTTTTTCCACAATACCGGTGAAATTTCAAAACCGACAAGCCTGTCCAGAATGCGACGAGCCTGCTGTGAGTTGACAAGATTCATGTCAATGCTTCGCGGATTTTCGATAGCATTGGAAATCGCATCCTTAGTTATCTCATGAAAAACAATCCTGCGCGTTGTTGCAAGATCAAGCTTCAGAACACCGGCAAGATGCCATGCAATTGCTTCTCCTTCACGGTCTTCATCAGAAGCGATCCATATATTTTTGGCTTCAGAAGCAGCTTTACGTAACTCTGAAACAACCCTGGTTTTTTCTTTGGGTATTTCATAATCGGGAGCGAAATCATTTTCAATATCGATACCCAGGTTCTTTTTTGAGAGATCTCTGATATGTCCGAAACTTGATATCACTCGGAAATCTTTTCCCAGGAACTTCTCTATGGTTTTTGCCTTTGCAGGTGACTCAACAATTACAAGATTTTCGATCATTAAGGCGAGATTTTTTCAGTTAAAAACACCGCAAAGTAAATCAATTAGCTGGCAAACTTCAAAATAAACCGGCAAGATTCTTTTATTTTACTATTTTTGAGACATAATTTCCGGACCGATGAAAGGCAATAAAAAAAACAGAAAATATCTGATCTGGTTCTGGACAATATTTATATTTCCATTCGCATTAGCTGTAACAATTTTCATACTTATTTCAAAGGATAAACTTGGGCCTATGCCCTCATTCAGCGAACTGGAAAATCCTGAATATTATTTAGCTGCTGAAGTCTATTCGGAAGATGAAGTCCTTCTTGGAAAAATAAGCATTGAGAACCGAACATGGACGGAATACAAAGATCTATCGCCTTATCTGGTTGATGCTTTGATAGCTACTGAAGACATAAGGTACTACAGACACTCAGGTGTTGATATCCGCGGACTTGCAAGAGCAGTGGTCAGAACGATTCTTCTTGGTCAGAATACAGGTGGGGGAAGCACAATTACTCAGCAGCTTGCCAAGCAGCTTTACCCGAGAGACACTATAAAAACATCTGCTATTGTCAGAAAAATTAAACTGGGCGTTTCAAAATTCAAGGAGTGGCAAACAGCTGTTAAGCTGGAGAAAAGTTATACCAAGGAAGAAATAATTACAATGTATCTCAATAAATATGATTTTAATTATCATGCTATTGGGATAAAATCAGCTGCAAGGGTTTATTTTAACACAACACCTGATTCACTTAATATTCAGGAAGCTGCAGTTCTGATTGGAATGCTTAAGGCTTCGACCAGGTATAATCCTTTAAGAAATTATGACAGGGTATTGCAGCGCAGGAATATTGTACTTTCTCAGATGGCCAAATATGGTTATCTGAAACCTGCGGTTGCAGACTCAGTTAAAAAGCTGCCAATTGAACTTGACTTCCAGATTGAGGATCATAACACAGGGCGTGCAACATATCTGAGGGAGTATCTCAGGAATATAATGAATAAGCCTGAACCTGACAGAAAAAAATATGTTCAGGAATCGTCTTATGAGGATGCCCTTTGGGAATGGCAAAATAATCAGCTTTATGGATGGTGCAACAAAAATAAGAAGCCAGACGGGTCAAATTACGATATATATAAAGATGGGCTTAAGATTTATACCACAGTCAATTCAAAAATGCAGCAATATGCAGAGGAGGCTCTGGCAGAGCATCTTTCAAAAGAAGTGCAGCCCGACTTCTATGTCAGGGCGAAAGGCTTCAAAAATCCTCCATACTCCGACGATCTGACAAAGAAAGTAATTGATGAGCTTATAATGAGATCACTTAAACAGAGCGACAGATATTATATAATGCGTGCAAGAGGTTGTTCTGAAGATTCTATAATGCTTGCATTTAATACTCCCGTGAGGATGAAGGTTTTTTCATGGAAAGGAGAACGTGATACAATAATGACACCTCTTGATTCAATATGGTATTATAAATATATTATAAGATCGGGATTTATGGTTGAGGATCCTCATTTTGGTTATGTCAAAGCTTATGTCGGAGGTCCCGATTTCAGATATTTTAAATATGATGTTTGTACACAGCAGAAAAGACAGGTCGGCAGTACCATAAAGCCATTCCTTTATACTATAGCCATGCAGAATGGCTATTCGCCATGCTATGAAGTAGAAAATATACCGCGATCATTTGATATAGGCGACTCTGTTCCTTGGACGCCAAGAAGCTCAGGCAACAAGAAATATCACGGTAAAATGGTAACTCTTAAATGGGGTCTTGCACAATCAGAAAACTACATCTCCGCCTGGCTGATGGAACAATTTAAACCCATAGCAGTAGTCGACCTGATGCATAAGATGGGAGTCAGAAGCTTTATAGATCCGGTATATTCCATTTTTCTTGGAACTTCTGATGTAAAGCTTGAGGAAATGGTCGGAGCGTATGGAACTTTTGCAAACAAGGGAGTTTATACACGACCCATGTATGTAACCAGAATTGAAGACAAGAATGGCAATATAATCTCAAAATTCACTCCCAAAATAGAAGAGGTATTAAGCGAGCAGACCGCATTCTTAATGATTAACCTTCTGCAGGGTGTTGTATTGACAGGCTCGGGAATCAGAATGCGCAGAGAACCATACTTGCTTATGAACCAGATAGGTGGTAAAACAGGAACGACACAGGAGCAGTCGGATGGCTGGTTTATGGGTGTAACTCCCAATCTTGTAGGAGGTGTATGGAGCGGCTGGGAAGACCGGGCCATTCATTTTGAAACCCTGGGAGAAGGACAAGGTGCAAATATGGCTTTGCCGATTTTTGCCATTTTCCTTAGAAAGGTATATAATGATCCGCAGTTTGGAATAATGGAAGCAGATGAATTCGAACGTCCCAACAATTTCAACATGGAGCTCGATTGCAATAAGGTTAAAAGGGAAAGTTCGAGAAGGGATAATTCGTTGAGGGATCGGTATTAAACGGTGTAAAGGCGTAACGGTGCAAAGGTGTAACGGCATTTCTGATTCCCCCTTCGCTGGCGCCGATTTGCAATCGGTGCCAAGTAGAAAGGCACGGATTACAAATCCGCGCCAGCATTAGTTCAGGTAAACAGCGACCTTACAAGATGCTCAATTTTTCCGACAGGAACAATTTCAATTTCCAGCCCTTTAAGTGATAGATTTTTATGATATTTTGACAGATATATCTTCTTAAATCCCATTTTTGAAGCTTCCCTGATTCTTTGCTCAATTCTGGATACCGGCCGGATTTCACCTGACAATCCAGTTTCACCTGCGAAACAAACTTCTCTGGGAATCGGGATATCAAGATTTGAGGAA